>JBAUOG010000597.1:0-3596 GCA_049579625.1 Bryobacteraceae bacterium | reverse complement strand
GCCCTACGATCTGGGCCAGCCTTACTTTCCCGGAATGCCCCATTTCCCGTCTCATCCCCCGTTCCTGTACAGTCTGACCAAAAAGCATGGGGACATTTTGTACGGCGAGGGAGTGACATCAGCCGCTGATGCAATAGCGCTGGGCACCCACGTCGGGACCCATATCGATGCCCTACCATTTTTCCTGTAACGGCACATTCTATGGTGGCCGCAAAGTGGAACACACCTATGAGCACGGCATGTCGGACCTGGGTGTCGATTCCATCGCGCCAATCGTTCGCCGCGGCGTTCTCCTGGATATAGCGGCCCTGGAGGGCGTCGAGATCCTCCCTGCCGGCTTCGAAATAACACCCGACCATCTGCGTCGCGCATCTCGCGTCGAACTAAACCAGGGCGACATCGTCTTGCTCCGCACCGGATGGGCGCGGTTGTTCTCCGATGCAGCCAGATACATCAACAACACCGTCGCCCCGGGCCCTGGGATCGAGGCGGCCCGTTGGCTCAGTTCCAAAAGGATTTTCGCGGCTGGTTCAGATACCGTAGCGTTCGAAAGAACTCCTAGTGCTTCGATGCCCGTGCACGCGCACCTGCTGGTCGAATCGGGAATTCACATCATTGAAGTATTGAACCTGGAAGAGCTAGCTCGAAACCAGCTGTATGAGTTCATGTTCGTCGCCGCGCCCATGAACATCCGCGGCGCCACGGGAGCGCCGATCAGACCCCTGGCATTCCCGATGTAGTGTCGCGCTCCCGGATTGCAATCGTCCCATCGTCGATTCGCATGGCGCTCGCTAATAGACCGGTGTCTCGCGCCCCTTCGGCATCGGCCCCGTCAACGTCCATAAGATCGTCGAACAAACCAGCGGTAACAGCCCGAACCCGATAAATACGGGTGCGTATGAGTAATGCTGGATCACCCACCCCGCAATCAACGTGAATAGCATTCCTCCGAATCCCGCGCCCATGCTGGCGAAGCCCCACACCGAGGCGACCGACTCCTTAGGGAACGCATCCGCCGCGAACGCCAGCTGCGTCACATTGGCCCCCGTGTATCCAGCCATCGCGATGGCAACGCAGCCCGTCGCAACCCATGGCGAGGCCGAAAGTACTGCGATTATAGAGAACATCATCAGAACCGCGCAGATGCTCACGGCAAGTTTACGGGCCTTCGCTGTCTCTATCCCGCGCCGCATAAACGCCGGCGAAAGAAATCCGCCGAACAAATTGCCGAGTGCCGCGACAAAAAACGGAATCCACGCATACTTCCCAATCGCGGCCAGGTTGAACTTATGCACCTGCTTCAGATACTCGGGGAACCAAAAGACGTAGAAGTACCAGGCAGGGTCGAGAAACACCTTCGACAGCGTAAAGCTCCACATGAAGCGCATGCGCGCCAGTTCCAGCACCGGTAGTGCGCTGTGCTTGCCCACTGGCGCCCCGTGTGGCGTCCGGTAAATCGCCAGCCACGCAACCAGCCAGGCAAACCCCAGCGCGCCAATCAGCAGAAAAGACGCCCGCCAGCCCAGGCGCAAAACAATCCACGCAATAATCGGTGGCGCAAGAATCACGCCGATCGTGGAGCCGCTATTGAAGATGCCGGAAGCAAGCGCCCGTTCGCGTTCCGGGAACCACTCCGCGACGACCTTGACCGCGGCCGGCCAGTTGCCCGCTTCTCCTATTCCCAGTAGAAAGCGGAACACGCCCAGACTGAAAGCTCCCGTTGCAAAGACGTGCAGCATGGAACTGACAGACCACGACAACATGCACAGCGCGTATCCGGTGCGCGTGCCAAGGCGGTCAATCAACGGACCAGAGATGCCATTACTTACGGTGTACGCCAGCAGGAAAGCCGAGACAACTCGTGAGTAGTCGATGCTGTCCATGTGAAACTGATCCAGTAACACTGGCGCGGCGACGGAAAGCGTTTGCCTGTCCAAATAATTGATCAGGGTCGCAAAGAATGCCAAGCTGATCATCAGCCACCTTAATCGCCTGCCGGACTCGCTCATCATCCACTGTCTTTCACTTCAGGGAACTCATCGTTGCTCCCTCATCATAGGCGTTTCAACACTCCGCACCTGCGTATACAATTGTCGTGGAAAGAGCTGGTATTGCCGGCCCCAGCAGTGAAACTGGACTCGGGCCAGGCGAGCAGGTTCAAATCAATGAAAAAACAATGGGCCAATTTAGCAATCTCGTGTCTCGCCTGCGTTTGTCTGAGCCACGGAAGACAAACCGCCGACTCCCGATTGGGCCTTTTTCAGGCACACGTGGATATTGGCGTTACACCTAAGGCTGGAGACGCCATTTATGAAGCCGGCACCAAGGAATACCGCGTCACCGGAGGTGGTGCAAATATCTGGGCTAAAGCCGACGCGTTCCAGTTCGTCTACACAAAACTCTCTGGAGATGTCACCATCACAGCGGACGTTTATTTCGTTGGCGCGGGTGTCGAACAACACAGAAAAGCGGCTCTGATGATCCGGCAGAGCCTCGATCCCGATGCGCCGTATGCTGATGTCGCGCTGCATGGTGACGGCCTGACATCCTTGCAGTATCGCGAGACGGCAGGTGACGTCACCAAAGAGTTACGGTCCGAGCTGAAGGCGCCCGTGCGAATACGAATCGAACGTCACGGAAACCAGTTCACCGTCTCGGCCGGAAATCCGGCAGAGGAATTGAAACCGCTGGGTCCTGTAACAGTGAACTTACAGGATCCCGTGTTTATCGGTCTCGCGGTTTGCTCTCACAATGCAGAAGTGCTCGAAACGGCCGCTTTCTCCAACGTAACGGTGGAGCAAGGGGCCGCCCAGAAGGAGCCACCCATCAAGCGAAGCAAAGTCTCCGTTTACGACCTTAAGAACAACTCGGTGAGTGTGGTCTATGCGGCGGACCAAATGATCGAGGCGCCCAATTGGTCACCGGACGGTAAGTATCTGCTGGTCAATTCGAAGGGTGACCTGTGGAAACTCCCGGTGAACTCGCCGAATCCCGAGCTGCAAAAAATCGACCTCGGCTCGATTAGCCGCTGCAATAACGATAAGGGCTTTTCGCCCGACGGCAAGCTGATTGCCTTCTCATCCGGCGTCACCGGACATGGTTCTCAAGTTTATACTGTCGCCTCCACGGGTGGTACTCCGAAAATGGTGGTTCCCGAGACGCCCAGTTACTTTCACGCATTCTCGCCTGATGGCAAGTGGCTTGCGGTGGTCGCGGAGCGGAACAAGAACTTCGATCTCTTCCGTCTGCCCGTCGAAGGTGGAGCGCAGCAGCGGCTGACCGCCAGCCCTGGGTATGATGATGGTCCGGATTATTCGCCCGACGGGAAATGGATCTACTTCAATTCCGATCGTTCGGGGAAATGGGAGATCTGGCGAATGCCCGCCGCAGGCGCCGGCCCCGACGACAAGCTGGCACAACAGGTGACCCAAAGCCAGGATGAAGAGGATTGGTTTCCGCACTGCTCTCCTGACGGCAAATGGCTGGTGTTTATCGCGTTCCCCAAAGGAACTGCTGGTCACAACGGCCATCTCATGGTGAAGCTCCAGATGATTCCGCTGCCGGGCGATCACTTGACCCTGACCGCGCCTCGAACC
>JBAUOG010000596.1:0-5308 GCA_049579625.1 Bryobacteraceae bacterium | reverse complement strand
GGTGAATGTGTCGCGAAAAGACTGCAGAAGTTGATCGGGAGCGGGGTGTTCCTTGAACAGTTCTTCGGAAACCTGGCGCGGCGTCTTGGTGGGGTCGATTTGTTTTGCCACTTCGATGAGTGCGTGTTGGTTGGCATGCAGGTTGTCGTAGCCGATCTTCAGCAGCCGGTCAAGTGGGATGTCGATCATCTCGTCATAAGCCAGCTTCTTGCGGAAGTTCTCGGCGCCGATGCGGTAGTCGCCGTGAGATCTGGCGAGAAGGTCGGTTTTGAGGAAGGTCTCGTAACTCTTGAGCGAGTCGATCACCTGCTGGTTGACCGTCTTGAACTCAGCCAGCAGGGCTTTGTCGGTGACGTCCTTGAAGGCCAAGGGCACATCATTCGCAAAGAAACTTTCGTTCCCAGGCAGTTGCGAGATGGCAATTTCGGTATAGATCTTGGGAGGATTCTTGAGGAGCAGGCGGGCTTCGACGAACACCTGCGGGATGAGTTTCTCTCTCGCGATGACGCTTTTCAGGCGATCGGCCGGAGGGGCGAACTTGCGGCTGATGAGACCAAAGATGCTGCTGGTGACGCTGGAGGAGTAGTAGTCGGGATTCTTCTCCCATGGGCGGATGTTCTCGAGTGACAGCAGGTCGCCGTGAATGTGGGCAATGACGATATCGCGGTCGGGCGAGGGTGCGACTTTTTCGAATTCGGCCAGATACTTGCTATCCACGGCGATGCGTTCCTGATTGGCCTTAGAGGAGTAATTCTCAAGCTGGGAATCGTATTGGTGGAAGCCGGCAGCGGTACCGTTGGAGGGGTTAAGGCGGAACAAGTCGTCAAAATACCGGTCGACGAGCTGGTCGAAATCCGTTTGGGCGCACATGAGGGCTGCTCCTGCCAGCAGGAACGCGAGTGACTTCATCTGGTCATTATATGGAGGCGGGAAGACTTGATCGGCAAGCCGCGATTCGAATACGCAATGAACAATTGCTAGTTGCGCCCGGACACTGTCATTAAGGATTCTAAACTAAGTTGAGCCACGCGGTCGATTTAGGAGTAGCACCTATGAAGAAGAACACATCAGAGACGCATCAAGAAAAAGAGCTTGCAGGCAAGACGGGCGAATTCGTGATTGGAAACGACCTCCGCGTCGCGCGGCTCGGATTCGGCGCAATGCGGATAACGGGTAAAGGAATTTGGGGTGAGCCGGCGGACCGGGCCGAGGCGATCCGGGTCCTGCGGCGCGCCGTTGAATTGGGAATCAACTTCATCGACACAGCGGATTCCTATGGCCCTCACGTGAGCGAGGACATCATAGCCGAGGCTTTGCACCCATACCCGGCAGGCTTGGTGATCGCCACAAAGGGTGGTTTCGAACGGCCCGGCCCTGATCAATGGGTGGAAAACGGAAAACCGGAACATTTGAAGTCCGCCTGCGAAGGAAGTTTGCGCCGGTTACGTCTGGATCGGATCGACGTTTATCAGTTGCATCGAATCGACCCGAAGGTTCCGGCCGATGACCAACTCGGCATGCTGAAGGATTTGCAGGCGCAAGGCAAAATCAAACACATCGGGTTATCCGAAGTGAGCGTCCGCCAGATTCAGCATGCGCAAAGGATTGTCCCTATCGTCAGCGTCCAGAATCGTTACAGCGTGAGCGACCGAAAGTCGGAAGACGTTCTGGACTATTGCGAACAAGAGAAGATCGGTTTCATTCCATGGTTCCCGCTGGCGGCTGGCCGGCTATCAGGTGCCAACAGCCCAATCAGTCGCCTCGCCGCGCGATTCAATGCGACGCCGTCACAAGTGGCCTTGGCCTGGCTTCTGGTGCGCTCGCCCGTCATGCTGCCGATTCCGGGAACTTCCAGCGTCAAGCACCTCGAAGAAAACGTCGCCGCGGCCGGCTTGAAAATCGACGAAAAGGCAATGCGAGAACTGGACGAGACGGCGCGCGCGAGCTAGGACGAGCATGCTTCGCCGCAGGCCCCGTGGGAGGTGCTGTTTGCGGTGAAGAAGTGAGGGGGAGGCCGGTCGGCGCCCCCATCTAGAAATCAGTTCACGGCCATCAGGACTGAACTCTTGTGGAGATCCGGACGGACGGGAACAAGGTTGGCCGCCGGGCTGATCATTTGCATGACAGCAGCGACTTTGGTGGCATACTCCTCGCTCGGGTTGTAGAGCCTTAGTTTGCCGAGGGCGTCCTGGTTTCGGTACAGCGCAGACTTTCCCAGCTTAAAGGCAACGTGGTGAATGCCTGCGCGGATCGATAAAAACGGCTGTAGACCATTGTCCCAGCCGAACAAGTTGTTATTTTTATAGACTTTACCTCCGCCGGACTCGATGACGGAAATGCTGGGGAGAAGTCTCCAATCCAGACGGTTGTCGTCAGCGGCCTCGACGAAGTCTTCAGCCAGATCCTGGATCGGGCAGTGCAATGAACAGAAGAATTGACGGAGCCGGGCTGACCTAGGGTCAGTAGTTCCGGGCTGATCGGTCGGCTTCTGTGACGGCCGTGCCTTCGCAGGTTGTTCGAATTGTATCGTCGCGGGGACTGCCAATAATCCGGCAGCTACCATTAAATGCTTCGATACAACAGTTAGTCTCACTCGCTAGTACTCCTTGGTTGCTTGGGTTGTTGCGAACTCAGGCGGCGTCGAAAGAGGAAACGACCGAGAACGCTTTCCGGCTACGGGTGCCACACGAGACTGGGGGCGACGACCTATAACCAAATTGCATACGAGTATTGTATCAGATTAATGGGACGAATCCTGGGTGGTGGGCGGGCCGAGGGTAAGCACCCGGGGGAACCGCGGTTCCTTGGACGTGGCACTTTAGTCAGACCGCTAACGCTGGAATTTGTTTCAAACGGAAAGGGCAAAAGGCGGCGGGAGCACCTGCCGAAGCGGGCGAGGGCAACTGGCGCTGGGAACGCATCGCGGTTCTCATTCCGCGAAGCTACCTAGTCAAATTGCCTCTTGCCCGGGAACCGCTCTCTGGTATTCTTATCGCCGTAAGTGTTTGCGCATCAGCGAAAAAGGGTCCAACTGCTTTTAGCGGCGACCGACGCTTTGTTCACCGCACTGGCGTTTGTGGCGGCGTACGAAACCCGCAGCCATATTCACTTGAGGTGGGAATTCTACCTGCTTCCCCGCACCTATGGGCTGTTGTTGATTTACTGCGCCGTCGTGTGGGTAACGCTCGGCATCTGGACCAAGCTACCTGAAACTGTCGACTCTGCGAATCCCTACCGCATTTTAGGCCTGACCCTGCAACAGTGCGTATTGGGTACGGCAGCGGTCGTGTTTTTCCAGTACGGCCTCCGGCTGGACCTGAGCCGCATCTTCCTCGCCTTCCTGTTTTCGTACGACCTGATCCTGCTGACAGCCTTCCGGCTGAATGCCGGGCGGCTGGTGAGCGCGTTTCAACGGGGGTTTGGGGAACCCTATCGCGTGGTTGTGGTGGGGCCGCCCGAGGAGTCCGAGCGCTACGGAAAACAGTTGGTGGACGGCGCGGCTTTCCGCGTGGAATTGGTGAAGGTGATTCCGGAGGACAGCTGCGCCGCTCTGCTGCCCCGCTTGCTTGAGCAGCATGTGGTCGACGAGATCATCTTTCGGGTGGACAGCCGGAAGCTGGCGGCGCTGGAAGAGGTCCTGCTGCTGTGCGATGAGGAGGGTGTGCGGACCCGAGTCGCCCTTGATTTCTTCCCTCATGTGAATAGCCAAGTGAGCTTGGAACGCGTTGGAGCAGCCCAACTGCTGACCTTCTCGGCCGCACCGGACGATGGATTCCGGCTATTGGTGAAGCGCTGCTTCGACCTGGTGGTTGCCGTAGCCGCGTTGATGGTGCTGTGGCCGCTCATGCTAGTGATTGCGGTGCTGATCCGGTTGACGTCGCCGGGACCCGTGATCTTTCGGCAGACGCGCTGCGGGCTGAACGGTCGTCGCTTCACATTCTTCAAGTTTCGATCGATGGTGGAGAACGCCGAGGAGCTGAAGGCCGATTTGGCGCACCTGAATGAGAGGCAGACGGTCTTCAAGATCGCGGACGATCCGCGGTTGACGTCCGTCGGGCGCTGGTTGCGGAAGTTCTCGCTGGATGAATTGCCCCAGCTTTACAACGTTCTGAAGGGCGAGATGTCCCTGGTAGGGCCGCGGCCACCACTCCCCGACGAGGTGGAGAACTACCTGCGCTGGCAGCGGCGACGTCTCCGGATGCGTCCGGGGCTGACCTGTCTCTGGGCAGTAAAAGGCAGGGATCATTTGGATTTCGAGACCTGGATGAGAATGGATATGGAGTATATCGACAGCTGGTCGCTGGGCCTCGACTTGACGATCCTTCTGCGGAGTATCCCGTATGTGCTGACCGGCCGCGGGGCCCATTAGAGGACTCCAGGCAACCGACTGAACTAAGAGACAACACCTAGGAATATGCACCTCATACCAACCAACGAGGAAGTGATCGCGATGCTGCGAGAAACCGGCGCGCTTCGTGATGGGCATTTTGAGTATCCCGACGGCATGCACGCCAATGAATACCTGGAGGTAGCGCTGGCATTCCGGCACTACCAGCACGCGAAGATTCTTAGTGTAGGTTTGAGCCGTAGGCTGCGTGCGGACACCGAATTGCGCGCAATGATCAAGGAGCTTTCGATCGTGAGCCCGACGACAGGCGGATTGCCGGTAGCCTACGGCGTCTGCGAAGCACTCCGGGCGCGCCAGGTTTACTGGGCGGAGCAGGACAACGAGAACATTCCCATGCGGTTTCGTCAGTATCTCACCCAGGACGCCGGCGAGAAAGTGCTGCTAGTGGACGACATCCTACGCTCGGGGAAGCGCTTTACGGCGTTGAAGAAGCTGGTGGAGTCGAATGGAGCCAAGGTGGTGGGGCTCGCGGTTGCGGTGTATCAACCGAACCCGACGGTCGCCAATTTCGGGAACCTGCCGATCTTCTACCTGGCGAAGATGGATGCAACCTACTATAAGGACGCCAACTCCTGCGACCTCTGCCGGCGGTGCGTGCCGGTGGAAAAGATCCTGGGCTGAGCGGTTTGCTATCTCCTTTTAGCAAATCTCTTTGAGAACTTATGGTCTGCGCTCAACCTTCTTAAGCAGAGCGTATGCCTACATCCGCGTTGGGAGCGAGCAGGGTTTTGGATGTTCCAATCGAAGTCATCGAGAGCCGCATCTATCTGATCCGAGGCGAGAAGGTTATCCTAAGCCACCAGATCGCGGAGTTGTACGGGGTGGCAGCCAAGGTGCTGATGCAGGCGGTGAAACGGAATCGGGAACGGTTTCCACCGGATTTCATGTTCCAGCTCATAC
>JBAUOG010000595.1:0-5888 GCA_049579625.1 Bryobacteraceae bacterium | reverse complement strand
GGCATGAGCATGCCGATTATCGAAGCTGCCCGTACAACCAACCAACGGCAACGTGAACGGGTGATTGAGAAACTGCTGGCCGAGCTCAAGATTCTAAAAGGGCGAACCATCGGCTTGCTGGGGTTGGCGTTTAAGCCGAACACGGACGACTTGCGCGAAGCTCCAGCCATCGACATTGCACGCCGGCTGATTGAACGCGGCACCAAAGTGAATGTTCACGACCCGATCGCTCTGGAACGCTTCAAGAAGGAGTTCCCGAACCTTGCGGTGAATTGCTGTAGCACTGCGGAGCACGTGGCTGACGATGCGGACGCGATCGTGTTGGTCACCGAATGGGGCGAATACCTCCAATTGGACTGGGACAGTCTGGGTCAACGAATGCGCCAGAAGCTTGTGCTCGATGGGCGATATGCCCTCGACCGTGACCGCCTGACCAGGCTGGGCTTCCGTTACATTGCGATGAGCTGCTAAACATGGCGTCGTAAACAGCTGCGCATCCGCTCGCTAACGCGCGCGGTTCAGTGGTGGAGTCTTCACAGGCTCTGACGGGTGTTCATTCTCGGCAGAAGTTGGTTGATCCGCAAACACTTTTGACGTTGTGCTTAGTTAGTCAAGCTGGAGGCGATCAATCACGCCAACGTTCTGGTCAGCGCAATTCGGCGATGGAGAGAGCTACCTCGCCACGGAATCCAAACTTGCCAAGCGGCGCTTCCGGCTTCGGACGTGCGTATTCGTCAAGCACCTTGCCGGCCCGATTCCGAATAATGATCCGCTCGGGGCTGATCTCGATTCCGACCCGGTATACCTTTAAGTTCTCCATGCCATGCCCAGTCTTGATCTCGGGGCCGGCTACGCCGTCTACAAACGCCTTCCGATGGAGTTGATGTTCATCGAGCGCATAGGCGATACGATTTCCTTCGTTCTGATAGTCAACATCCCACTCCACTCTCTTGGACTTCCTAATGAACACCACCGTGGTGGATTGCCTGAGAATGTCTAGTGTCATCTTGCCCTGGTTGAGACGGAACCAGCCGAAATCGGGCGCAATATGATGCCACCAGCCATCCGAAACGGTCCACGCGCCGGGGGCCTCGAACGTGTTGGCGATGGTCCGGCCGTTGTTGGTCTCATGTTTCTCAACCGTCGCCAGCGTCCACTCCACGAGGGACGTTTTGCCGCTTTGAATGGTGACTGATTGCGATCGGGATTTATACTTTTCGGCTTCCGCCGTAACTTCGTAAGTGCCAGGCCGAAGCGACACTGTCTGTCCATTCGCGCCGTCGTGAGGCTGAGGCTCGCCTTCGCGGCGATAGGAGATCTTTGCGCTGGCAGGAGTAACCCGGAAGGTCAAAGAACCGGGTATCCGCGTGAGGATGTCGCCCGAGAGAGCCACAGTGGCATCGGCCTTGAAGTCGCGAGTTACACTCGTCTCCTCGTAGCCGTTTTTGCGGAACGCAAGTGTGTGGGAACCGGCGATGACTTCTGTCCGGAAGGTACCGTCGTTCCCGGTTGTTCCTACCTTGCTTCCATCTATCAGGACCTCGGCGTCAGCCGGGAATTTATCCAGAGCCAAGAGGCCTTTCCGGATCACAGGTAACAGTTCGAATTGGAGGCTTTTGGAGTCCCCTTGCCTGATTTCGACGGTTTGCTCTGCCGAGTCCTGAAAACCGGGCGAGACGATCTTTACACGATAAACACTTGGCTCCAGGCTGATAATCCGGACGCCGTTCGCCATCGGTCGCTTCAGGGCGACTCCGTTGACGACAACCTTGGCATCCGGAACATTGGCTCGCACAACCACCGTGCCCGTAGCCCGCTCGCTGCCCAGCCACACGCTAAGTACCGGCGCGGTGGTCGCGTCGATCGCCAGCGTATGGCTGTTCTTTCCATCATCGACGACGAAGTCGTTATGGCCGGGAGCTACGTTTTCCAGCGCCAGACCTTCTGGCGCGATCGGCCGAGATGGGCCTGCCCCGCGGCCGCCTTTCAAGCCGGCGGAAGCCCAGACCTTGGCGCTTTGGCCCAGCGAGCTGACCACCACGGCCGGAAAATCCTTTGCTTGAACAGGACCATGCAGATCAACCAGCGTCGCGGGTTGGAAACTGAACGTCAACGAAACCAGTTCCTTGCCGCTCTCCACAATCTTCAGCGTGTGATCGCCCGGCGAGAGGTCGCCGAGAATCAGGTTGCCTTCCTGGAGGCTGATGGCTTTAGTGTCGACAATCGCCTGACCGTTTTTCAGGGCCGATGCGATGCGAATTTCCGCTGGCGCCGGAATCAGATTGACGCCCACCTTCTTGGCTCCCTGCTGATCGGCTGGGATGTCCAGGACCTGTGAGAACGGGAGGTAGCCATCGAGAGATGCCGCCAGTTGGTGACGGCCGGGCTTCAGCAGAGCCGGCGAGGAGGTCACTGGCTGGCCATCCAAGGTGAAATGCGCACCCGTTATGTTTGCCGAAACCTCTACCGGAACCTGCCCGATGGGCGCTTGTATCGTCGGCGGTGGAGGCTTCCGCATAAATTGCATGACGGAAAAGGCCGCAGCGACCAAAACAATGCCCGCCGCGACCGCCATGCTGGCATAGGGCGGTCCCTTCCTCTTCCCGGCGACCTTGGTGCCGTCTCCCGACTTGGGACTCGGAAGAATCGTTGTCGCGCCATTTGAGGGGCGTGGTGTGCCTGGGGGCGGTGGCGGCTTGTTGCCCGACGGAGGCGGCGGTGGTGGTGTTCCCGCTTCCGGAGCTGACACCTCCGGTGAAGGCGCGGTCGACGTCGATGGACGAACAACTGTTTCGTTGACCGGCTCCTTGGTAACGGTCGATTCCGCGACGGCCGGACCCTGAGTTTGATCGCTAGCCTCGCTTACACCCGCATCGCGACGCACCGGAATCCCCAAGGTGCTATGCAGGGTCAGTTCCAGCTGTCGGAGCCGCTGGTCGCGGGGGAAGACGGCCAGGCCCCGTTCCACCGCCAGCAGCGCGCCGGTTGCGTTTCCGGACGCTTGCAATTCTCGAACTTCCAGTAACACCCCGCTGACGGCCTCACGCGCTTTATGATCGTTGCTCAGCGCGGCGAGGCTAAGCGCGACCGGGTCGTTCTGGCTCAACTTCAACGCTTCGTTGACCAGTGGTTCCGCCTCGTGCCAGTCGCGATCCATCGCGGCGCGAGCCCGCTCGAGCAGTGCGCCCATCAGGGCGGCGCGAATAGCGGCATTCCCGTCGTCGAGTTGCGCGGCTTCACGCAGAAGGGGAAGAGCGCCGGTGTAGTCGCCTCGCGCGCACAGAGATTGACCTTGTTCCAATCGGCGTTGTGCATTGGCACAGCGATCGATCCCCTCGTCGGCAAGCTTCAAAAGGCCTTCGATCTCACGATCCCCCGGGAACTTAGCCAGCGCCTCGGAGGCTGCACGACGCGCTTCCGTGTAGTCACCGGAACTGAGCAGCGAATCGAACTCGGACATCCGCTTTGCCTTCAGGCTCTCGCGCTCCGTGTCTTCGAGCCGCCCGCGCAGACGCTGTAGACCGTCTTCCAACCCCGGATATTGCGGGTAAATGTTCCGTACAATTTCCAACTGTGCGATCGACTCGTTGAACTGCCCCCGATCTTCGAACTGGCGGCCCCGAGCCACGATAGAGGACACCAGATCACGCCGGTCCCTTAGGAGCTTCAAGGACTGCTTGAAGTGCGGCTCTTTCGGATAGCGCTCACTCGCTTCCTCCAGGATGTGAAGTTTGCGTTCGAGATCGGTTTCACTATCCAGGCGGTGGTTGACGTCCCCGATGGCAGCGGCTTGCTCCTGCCGCTCCATTTCTTCCGCTTCCAGTTTTAATGCCTGGAACAGAGGATCGCCCGAACCTTTGGCGAGGTGCGCTTCGCACAGCGCGATGACCTTGGCGTACTCCCGGGCTTCCAGCAACTGGCGGCCCTGCCGGTACTGTTCTTGTGCGAGCTCATACTCCTGGCGGATCTGCTTATAGAGCGCCTGGTATTGAGCATCGGTTCCGCCGGGCGTAGTGCCCCGCGCCTGGCGGGCCAGTTCCAGCGCCCGCTCCAATTTGTTCATCGCGGTGCTAATCTCACCGCCGCGATAATTGGCCAGCGCCGCTTCATACAACCGCTCTTTTTCCGTCTGGATCTGCTGGTCTTCCTGCTCCCGGCGGGCAATCTCGCGCAGCATTTCACGTGCCCGCGCGTCGGACGGGCTGATTCTGAAGATCTCGTCGATGCCTTGCCGGGCCTGCGTGAAATGACCGCTGTCGATATGTTGCCGGACCAATTGAAACCAGGTACCCAACTGCTTTTCGCTGCGATGACGCTCAATCTTCGACTTGATCGTAATGGCGTCCACGTTGGAAGGATCCAGGTCCAAAACCTCTTGCACCTTCTGTAGCGCCAGCGGATACTCCTCTTCCTCAAATCGTGTCCGGGCACTCTCCAGCAACTCTCGAATCGCCTTGTCGCGCACGGCTATGTCGATCGCCGAGCGCAGCGCCGGCATATCGGGCTCGATGTGACCTTCCGATTCGAGCTCCGTCAAAATTTCCTGCGCGAAATGACAGTCTCCCTCCTGGAGCGCCTTCTTGATTCGTTCGATGCGGGGCTGAATCTGGCTCGGTTCAAATCGCTCAATCGGCTCATTCCGCATGGCCTTCTGCAACGTGTCCGCGAACTCCCGGGCGCTCGCGTAGCGATGGTAAGGTTGCTTGGCCATCGCTTTGTGGATGGTCCGGCTCACCATCGGATTGACCGAAGGGTTCAACTCGGTGGCTGGCGGAGGTATGAATGTTCGGATAGCTTCGATCAAGTCACTGCCGGTGAACTGTGCGAAGGGCCGCTGCCCGGTCAACGCCTCGTACGCCACCACGCCCAGCGAGAAGATGTCCGATTGAGGTGTCGCCGCTTTCAGTTGCAACTGCTCCGGCGCCATGTAATCGAGGGTTCCCTTGATTCCCGTGAATGAGCGCGTGTCAGCCAGATGCACCACACCGAAGTCGATGATCTTGACGGCATCATCTTCCATGACAAAGATGTTGCTGGGTTTCAAATCGCGATGCACCAGGCCTTGATCATGAGCAGCCTGCAATCCGCGGCAGGCTTGGCAGATGATCTCGACCGTTCGCTGCACCGTCAGTCGCTGGCTGCGATCGTGAACCAGTTGATCGAGTGTGGTGCCTGGCAACAGCGGCATCACGAAGTAGGGTTTTGTACGGCCGTCCTCGATGAAATCGCCCGTGTCGAGAATGTCGACAATGTTGGGATGGCTGATCCGCGCCAATACCGTCCATTCTTTTTCGAAGAGTTGCAGATCAGACTGATCCACTCCGCCGCGCAGAGTTTTTAGGGCGACAAAACGGCGCGTTACGCTGTCGTAAGCCTTGTAAACAACACCCATCCCTCCCTGGCCTATGGGTGGATATTGGACTTCGTAGCGCTTCCCAATTACCTGGTTGGCGGGCATAGGTCGTGCGCCCCCCAGCATAGCAATGGCGGCTCAGGAACTGCAGAGCAATGGCACGTTTGGTACCAATCGCACCCGCGCACTTTCGTGTGCCTAGTTGCAAGAAACGCCGGGGCCTGCTACGCCGCTGCTGTCGGGGAAACGGGTTCCAACAAGAATCGGGCTAGCCCCCGCGTCGGGCCATTCTGCCACCGCTCGGGGGGGCGGACCGCCGGGCCTCGCGTCGTAGTTCGAGAACCAGCTGCATCACCATGGCCTCAATCTGGTCGCGGACGGCGATGTAAACTTCTTCGGAGCGCCCGATGGGATCGTCGACTTTCCAATCACGAACTTCAATCGGAATTTTGCCCGGCAGCTTCACGCCACTCATATTGATGATGAGTTCGAAGCTCCTGACGTTCACGCTGCTGAGGTCTTTCGGGAACTGATC
>JBAUOG010000594.1:0-1514 GCA_049579625.1 Bryobacteraceae bacterium | reverse complement strand
CGGTCGTTACTCTCGGCGTGCTTGGCTTCCTGGTCGGAACGCTGCGGCGTGGCGCAATTCCGGCGGGCCGCAACCTCATATGGATGCGACGCCTGTTTGTGTTTGAGATTGCCAGCAGCGGCATCCGGGACATCGTTGAACCCATGTTGACTGCTCAGTCCAGCAAGATTGCTTATGTGGTCTACATCGGGCTGACGTTCATCGTGATGGCGGTGTGTGCGTTCGCTCTGCGAAAGCAGCCGGAAGTCACGCCGGCGTGAGCCGGCCCGGAGCGGACGGCGTTACAGGCTGGCTGCGGCCTTCGAAGCTGCTGCCGCCGGCTGCAAATCGGCCGTTTGCGCAGGCTTCGGCTTCGCCTTGGGAAGCGGCTTACGCGGCAGCAGGTCGGGCCGGTTAGCGGTGTTATAGACGAAGGCGGCTACGATGGTGGCGGCCTGGCGCAGGTCGGCTTCCGAAACATGGTCGTAGACGTCCATGTTCGAGTGGTGCGTCCGGGACGAGTATTCCAGTTCGTCCTGGATGAATTGGAAGCCGGGCAGACCTACCGCATCGAAGCTGAGGTGGTCCGTTCCGCCGGTGGGGCGTATGGAGATGGCGCCTGCGCCCATGTCCTTGAAGGGGGCAAACCACTCTTCAAAGACCGGCCGCATCATGTCGTTGCCTTGCAGATAGACGCCGCGGATTTTGCCGCTGCCGTTGTCTACGTTGAAGTAGCCGGACAGTTTGGCGTGCTCTTCTGTGACTTTCATGGTTTCCGGATCGCCGAAGTGCTCCTTCACGTATGCCTTCGAGCCGAGCAGGCCTTCTTCTTCGCCCCCCCACAGGGCGAGGCGAACGGTTCGGTCCATCTTGAGGTCAAGGACTTTCAGAATGCGTAGAGCTTCAATCATCACCGCACTGCCGGCCGCATTGTCAGTAGCGCCGGTACCACCGTGCCAGGAATCGAGGTGTGCGCCCAGCATGACGATCTCGTTCTTCTTGCTCGCGCCCGGGATCTCGCCGATGACGTTCACCGAATCCTTGGCTTCCAGGATCTCGGACTCCACCTCGAAGTTCACCTTGACGGGAATGTTATGAGAGAGCAGACGATGTATGCGATTGTAGTGCTCGGGTGTGATGCAGAGGTTGGCGGGTGGAACAGGGTCGTTCGGCTCGCGACTGCCATCCTGTGCGCCGAACACCGTACCGCCGTCGCCGGAGTAACCGAAGCTGAGCACGCCCGCGATTCCTTCTTCGAGGAGAAACGCACTGATCTTCTTGCGAATAGCCGTGATCTGCTCGCGCGTGAGACTTTGCCAGGCTTGCGGCAATCGCGACCGGTAGGCCTGCATGCGCTGGCCGTCCGGCCCGGTCTCTTCCGGCGCGGTTTCCTCTTGCGTAAGTTCGGCGTCTGTCCAGCGAGTCGCCAGCGGCTTGGTCGAGAGCTGCACCGCCCTTGGCTGGGCCGTCATGACGACTTTGCCTTTCAACTTGCCCTTCCATGTCTCCATGTCCGCTTCGGTATAGATGGGAGC
>JBAUOG010000593.1:0-7460 GCA_049579625.1 Bryobacteraceae bacterium | reverse complement strand
GTCTTCGCTGCGGGCTGCGGTGGCGGCTTGTAGGTCTCAACCTTCGCGGGTGGTTGAGGCGTCTTTGCCGCAGGCTGCGGAACACCCGCATTCACGTTGGGCTGTTGGTTTGCCGGACGTTCCATCGCGTTGGGCGTGCGGTTGGGAGGAACACCATGAAGATTGGCCGGAGCGGGTGGCTGGGGGTTTGCCGGGGTTTGCCCGGGCTTCGCGGCCACCGCAGCATTCGGAGTGTTGGCGACTGCGGGCCGGGACATCTTGGCAGGCGCAGCCGGCACAGCCCCAACCTTTTGGCCAACCACGACGTTGGTCTTTGCAACCGGCTTGCCCTGGTTCGCGATTGTAACCTGAGCGGCAGGCTTCACCGCCGCGGCAGGCGCCGACTTGCGGACGGCCTGCGCATTGAACACTTGCCCGGCGTTGCGCTGGAGAACCTGCTGTTGGGAGGCGAACGACACTGGCGCCGGCGGAGGCGCAACCTTGGCCACGACGGGCCGCGACATCAGTTGCGCCGGTGGATGCGGCACGGGCTTTTGCGCCGCGCTGTATCCGGACGTCAGGGCCTGCTTGGTCGGTGCGACCGGCGGAGCGAGCACAGCGGCGGACTTCATCTGGATATTGGCGACAGCCTTGGCCGAAACTGGAGCCCCCACCTTGTTAGCAGTCTGCCCGGAAGCGAACGCATTTTGCGGCATCGTCATCACGGCGTTGGGCGCCCGCATGTTTGCATAGGTCTGGTTGTTGTTGATTATGGTGGTGTTGTTGACTACCGTCTTGTTCACGTACGTCGTGTTGTAGACGTTCGTGATGTTGACGCTCTTGTTAATGGTCGTGTTGGCGACGTTGACGTGGTTATAGTAATTCGGGCTGACGTGGTAGGCAGGCGAGTACAGTTCGCCAGGCCCGAGCGGAACCCAACCCATTCGCGGCCCCCCGCCTCCCACAGCGATCGAGACGCCGCCGATGAAGGCCACCAGCGCCGGCGCATATACGGGTCGGACAACCGGCCGGCCCACGGCAACCACAGCAGAGGGTCCGGGCGTCCAACCCCAGGCGCCGCCGACATACGCCCAGCGTCCGTAGTGGAAGGGCGCGAAGCCCCAGGACATGTCGTCCACCCAAGTCCATCCCCAAGGATCCACCCAAGCCCAGTGGCCGTTGTGGTACGGAGCCCAGTCAGCCGGCACGCTGCGTGGATACCAAACCGCCCCGTACTCGGGCGTGTTTCGCCAACTGCCGTTGTCGTCGAGATCCTCATAGCCGATCATGTCGGCCGGGACGTAGCGCGTCGATTGAAGGTGCGCTTCCCGCTGATCCCGCTGCAGGCAATAGTTCTCGAAGTCATTCAGGCCTGGCGCATTCTCGACGTCATAGCCCAGCTGATCGGTACCGCTCAGTTGCACACTCTGGTTCGGCTGCAACGTGAAAGCCTGGCCGCCGCCGGTGATCTCGGCTTGGCCATGACGGACCACCAGGAAAGTAGTGCCGTTGTTCGTGTCGACGGTGAACGAATAATCGCCCTCGCGCAGAAGCGTGATGGCGGCATTCGGGGTGTCCACTTCGAAAACGTCGTCGCCACTAAGCCGCCGGACGTGGACTTGCAGTTCGCCTTCGGAGAGTTGCAATTGAGCAACCTGATCGCCCAGATTGAGAAAGCCGAAACTGGTTTGCTCATTCATTCGGATCACGGCGGTGTCAAGATGCAGTTCGGCGCGCGATCCGGTGTCGGCAAACAGAAAGTCGCCGGTGGTAAAGGGCCTGTTGATGATACTGGGAACCCACTCGTCTGCGCCGGCAGGCTGCATGGATACTGTCCCCTGCATCAGATTCAGGCGCGCGACGCGGGTGGGCGGATCCCCGTCACCCTGTGCGAAGACGTGAGCGGCGAAGATACAGCCAAAGAGAAAGGAGAGTTTGAGAGAGTTACTTTTGAGATGGGCTGACATGCGAGGTCGCCTCCTTACCCGTAGATGCCAGCACGGCGAATGCCGTTACTAGCCATTAGACTAAGTCCTTTATTCTGAACCAAGTTTAATGGCAGCGGTCGAGTCAGTCGGTGAGGAAGGCTGTCGTTTTGACGCCGGAAATGTCAAAGGATTTGCGGCAGCGCTGGTTCTTGCATACCGCTTTGTCATCCAGTAGAACCATGTAGCTTTGCGACTTGGCGAACTTGGCGCGGTCGCGCTCGTCGGCGCGGGGCGGCAACCGATCCAGCTTTCGCCGCACTAGCCAGCGCAGGTCGTAGGTTTCAACCGTCCGGCAATATGGGCAGTTGAGACTCACCTTCTTCGTCTCCTGCGACTCTCTGTAAAAGGCTCGTTCGTCCACGTTTCTTATTCTACTGTCAAGCCTGCTTTTCGGCTTGGTCGAACAGGAACTGGATGGTCTTCTCGGTTCGAATGTGGTCGGCGATGCGACTCATCGTGCCTTCTTTTTCGAGCTTCGCGCGGACCACGGCCACTGGTTCACGTTCGCGCTTGGCATAGAGCTGCACTTCGCGGTCGACTTCATCGCGCGTCGCGTGGATGGCCTCGCGATCGGCGACCTTCTCGAGCAGCAGCGCAGCCTTCACATTGCGCACAGCCTTGTCGCGTTGCGATTCCCTGACCTTCGCCCAATCGAGCTTGAGAGCTTTAGGGTCGATGCCCTGATGGGCCAATTGCTCCAGTTGGGAGCGCACCTGGTTCTCGGTCTGGCGATCGATGTAGGCCTCCGGAACCGGGAAATCATTGGCGTCGATCAGCTTGTCGATGAGGGCTTCCTTCGCGGTCTGCTGCGCCGCGTGCTGCTTCTCATGAGCGATGGATTTGCGGACCGCTGCCTTCAACTCGTCTAAGCTCTGGTAATCGCCGAGATCGCGGGCAAACTCATCATCGAGCGCTGGCAGTTCTTTGCGCCGGATCACCTTGGGTGTCAATTGGAAGCGAACCGTCTTGCCGGCCAGACGTTCCTGCCCGTACTCCTCCGAGTAAGTGACGTCGAACTCCTTCATTTCCTCCGGAGTTGCGCCCAGGAGATGCTCGGAAAACTCGGGCAGTGTGTCGATCGAGCCGACCTGAACCTGCAATGCATCCTGCTCAACTGGTTCTGCCAGTCCGGCGACAGACTTCACATGCAAAACAACGTAGTCGCCGGCCTCGATCGGGCGCGGGTCCACGTTCACATACTCAGCCTTGGTCTCCCGCATCGATTCGACGCGCGCATCTACTTCCTCGTCGGTGACGCCGGGCTCGACGTAGTGCACTTGCAGGCCGTGATAAGGACTGATCTCAAAGCTGGGCGCCACTTCGAACTCCGCCTTGAAGCGGATCGGCTCATCCGGCTCATAGTGCAGATCACTGATATCGGGCGTGCCGACAACCTTGATATCTTCCTTCTCAACACGGGCGCGAAAGGCCTGTCCCAGAAGCTTGTCGAGGACCTCACTGCGGATTTCGGACGAAAAGCGCGAACGAATGAGGCTGACCGGGGCCTTGCCTGGACGAAACCCGGGTAGACGGGCCTTGTTCCTGATCGATTCGGTGACCTCTTCTTTGGCCTTCTGGACTTCCTCGAGCGGGATCTCAATCTCGAGCGAGCGTTTGCAATCGACTGCGGTTGTCACTACGTTAATATCCTCAGTTTCTATTTTGGGCTATTGCCATCGCCAATGTTCGGCCGGCGCTACTGCGCGGGCTCCGAAAGGCTCGCCAGGTATTGTTCTTGTTCCAGCGTTAAACGATCGATTTTCACGCCCATGGATTCCAACCTTGCGCGGGCGACCTGGCAATCGATGTCGTACGGGACAGGGTGGACTACCTTTTCGAGCGAGCTGTGATGCTTAAGCAGGTACTCCACACTCAGCGCATGATGAGCCAGGAACAAGTCCATGACAGCGGCGGGACTACCTTCGTTGGCAACAAAGTTGATGGCTTGTCCCCCGGCCAGCACGTGGATGCGCCGGCCGTCACGAAGAGTAAACTCCTCGACCCAGGTCCGCATCGAACGGCGCGATAAAGTCAGTTGTCCGAGAATCTCAAGATCAATTTCGACGCTGGAGTGGCCGGCATTGCAGAGAATGGCGCCATTCTTGAACTTGTCGAAATGCTCACGCCCGATTATGTTCCTTCCACCAGTCACGGTAATAAACAGGTCCCCGAGGGACGCCGCTTCACTCATGGACATCACGCGGTGCCCATCCATAACAGCCTTCACGGCCTTAAAGGGATCGATCTCCGTCACAATGACACGGGCGCCGAGACCTTTGAGCTTAAGGGCCACGCCTTGCCCACACCAGCCGTAGCCTGCTACCACAACCGTGAGGCCTGCGAACAAGACATGGGTGGCCCGGAGAATGCCGTCAAGGATGCTTTGCGCAGCGCCGTAGCGATCGTTAAACAAGTGCTTGGTTTGGGAGTCGCCCACCGCGATGACCGGGTAAGGAAGTCTGCCGTCCGCGGCCAAGGCCCGGAGCCGGCTTAAACCGCGAGTGGTTGCTTCCGATCCGGCGACAGTTTGCTCCATCGCCTCGGGAGACTTGGCGATGAGCCGGGACAAAAGTTCGCCATCATGATCGACGAGGAAGTGCGGCTTGAGACCCAGGACCGCATCGAGATGCTGCGCATGCACCTCATCGGACTCGCCCTGAATCGCGAAAGTGGGCACGGAGTAGTCCCGCACCAGGGAGGCCGCGATGTCGTCCTGTGTGGCGATTGGGTTCGGGCTGCAAACTGAGATGCTGGCGCCGCCATCGCGAAGCGCGATCACTAAGTTGGCTGTTTCCGCACTAATATCGATCAATGCCCCGATGCGAAGATCGCGGAAGGGCTGCGTCTTTATTAAGTGCTTGCGGATGCTTTGAAGCGCCGGCATGGACTGAAAAGCCCATTCGGCGCGGCGCTTCCCCTGGTCGGCCAAGGATAGATCCTTGACGTTATAGGCAAAGGTTCCGGTCGCCGAATCGGTGATGGGAGTTGCCATTACCAGGGCCTATCCACCTAACGAGAAACTCAAATTAATAGGCTTGCGGCCTGGCCCTAGACCGTGGCCGTGAGCTTCGCGTCCTCGCGGAGCGCCTCGGCTCGATCGGTAGCTTCCCAGGTGAATGACTTTTCGGTCCGGCCAAAATGGCCGAACGCGGCGGTCGCGCGGTAGATGGGCCGGCGGAGATCAAGATGCTTGATCATGCCGGCAGGCGTGAGCTTGAAATTCTCGCGGATGAGCTCGGCGAGGCGGGCATCCTCAATCTTCCCGGTGCCAAACGTATTGACGTTAATCGAGACGGGCTCGGCAACACCGATCGCGTATGCCAACTGCACTTCGGCCTTGCTGGCAAGGCCCGCCGCAACCAGGTTCTTGGCCACGTAGCGCGCCATGTAACAAGCGGAGCGGTCGACCTTCGTCGGGTCTTTTCCGGAAAAGGCGCCGCCGCCATGGCGACCCATGCCACCGTACGTGTCGACGATGATCTTTCGGCCGGTCAACCCGGTATCTCCATGCGGTCCGCCGATGACGAAGCGGCCGGTTGGATTGATATGGTAGGCGGTCGAGGAATCCACCATGCCGGAAGCAATCACCGGATCGATGATGTGCTCCTTTACTTCCCTCTGGAGCTGTTCGGTGGTGACGTCGTCGTCGTGTTGTGTAGACAAGACCACGGCGGTGATGCGCTTCGGCTTGCCATCAACGTATTCCACGCTGACCTGACTCTTGCCATCGGGCCGAAGGTACTTGAGTTTGCCGGCACGTCGAACATCGCTGAGCTGACGAACCAGCTTGTGGGCCAGCATGATAGGCAGCGGCATGAGTTCGGCGGTTTCGTCGCAAGCGTAACCGAACATGAGACCCTGGTCGCCCGCGCCACCGGTATCTACGCCCATGGCGATGTCGGGTGACTGCGACTGGATCACGTTCACCACACCGCACGTCTTGGAATCAAAGCCGAACGCCGCGTCGGTGTAGCCGATGTCTGCAATAACGCTACGGACGAGCTTGGGCACGTCGACGTAAGTGGTGGTTGTAATCTCGCCGGCGACAAGGCAGAGCCCGGTGGTTACAAGAGTTTCGCAAGCCACGCGGCCGGTCGGGTCCGCCGCAAGTACGGCGTCGAGGACGGCGTCGGATACCTGGTCTGCGATTTTGTCAGGGTGGCCTTCAGTGACCGATTCGGACGTAAAGATGTATTTCATGGAAAACGGCAAGGGCTCCTAAATAGATGTTGGGTCAGGCTACCTTCCAGACGAAACCGACCAGTATTGTCGGGCAAAAAAGACGAGGATCGCGGCAGACTTCCCTGATGATTCTCCGAAGAGGAATCAGACCTTAGTGTACCAGTGCGGCGGGCGGGGTCGAAGCGCCGGAAGTCGTTCGGGCGATTGTGGGGTTTCGGGGGGCCGGGATGGGGGGTGAACGGGGCTATAAGGGTTGGCTGCGGCTCGCATCTCCGGCCGACGGGCGGCCGGCAAGGAGGCTGACTGCTGGATTACCGACGACAACGCCGTCTATCAGTCCGAATCTGGCAGTAACGGCCTCATCTGAAAACAACGGGGCACGCGGACATTGAATCTGACAGTCGTCAAGACGATCTGAGCCGACGATCGTGCGGCAAAGTTCCATTTTGGTGACAGCCGTCAGGAAATGATTTTGTTGCGAATGGCAAACTGAACCAGTTCCGCCGTGGATTTGAGATGGAACTGCTCCATGATCCGGTACTTGTGGAACGCCACGGTGCGAGGAGTGATCTCGAGGGTGGTGGCGGCTTCCTTCTTGGAGTTTCCTTCTGCGAGCAACTGCAGCACCTCGCGCTCGCGCGTGGTGAGGGCCGTCACGTCAGCTATTTCGTTAGGCTGTTCTAGCAGCAAATCTGCGATGTTCCCATTGGCTAGCTTCGGCGTCAAATAACGGACTCCGGAGCAAACTGTCTTGAGACACTCGGCGAGTTCGGATCCGGCCGAGTTTTTCAGTAGATATCCATGAACACCCAGGCGGAATGCGGTGGCCGCGTAATCCGGATCCTGACTCATTGTCAGCAGGATCAGTTTGGCTGAAGGCAGCTGCTTGCGAATGATCGCGGTCGCCGCCAAGCCATTCATGCGAGGCATAGAAATGTCGGCGATGACAATGTCGGGTTTCAGCTCGAGCGCTGCGCTGACCAGTTGATGCCCATCGGCAGCCGTGCCCACCACATCGTATTCCGGTTCCAGCATTGTCCGGAACGCTTCGACGATCAGATCGTGGTCGTCAGCCAGTATCATCCGCAAGCGCACGCTTAGGCTCTGCTTTCCACGAGTTCGCCCGATGGTGCTTCCGGGATAGGGATGGAAACTCGGATCTTCGTCCCGCTGCCCGGTTTGGACTGCACCCTGATGCGGCCTTTAACGGCGTGCAGTCGTTCGCGCATGCCGGCCAGACCTAGCCCGCCGCTTTTCGTAACGGCTGACGGGTCGAAACCGCAGCCATCATCGGAAATAACAACAGAGATC
>JBAUOG010000592.1:0-2566 GCA_049579625.1 Bryobacteraceae bacterium | reverse complement strand
TACGGGTACGGCCATAAAGGAAAACAATGAGCACTCTCCTGATCGTTCTCTTGATTCTTCTTCTGCTCGGTGGAGGAGGAGGTTGGTATGGATATAACCGTTGGGGGACGGGCGGAATAGGCGGCGCCCTTGGGGTAGTGATCGTCATCCTGTTGATTCTCTGGCTGCTCGGTTACCTGCATTGAAAATCGAAGGCACCGTCTTGAAAAAGTTGTGCTATATTATCCCCTATGCCAAAGCAGCCTCGCCAAAAAGGAAACAAGCTCGACGTGCGGCACGTGTTCAACGAGGGAGACCTCGATGTCGCGCAGTCGCACTACGACGATATGCCAAAGGAAGCGCACGATTATCTCGAGCGTGTCTTGATCCACAACGCTGGTCTCGGACCTAAGCCGGCGCCGTACTCGGGCCCTGCGGTCTCGGATCCGACATCGACCGAACAAGACCAATAAGGTCATGGGAGACGATCAGGGGTTTATGGAAAATCCCCTTTCGTCTCCCGCACCTGAATCTCAACCACCTCCTGCTCCTACTCCCACGAAACCTGGTGGCAAATCTGATCGCATGACCACCGACAGGGATTCCGGTCACGCTGGGGAAAAACCCCCAAGCGAACAGGATGCGTGACTTTCCCTCGTGAGGACGTCAGATTGATTTCCTCATGAGTCTTGTAAAAGTTACCCTCGAATACTGGAAGCACGTCGATGATCGTGCTTTACCGAGCATCCCAGGTGCTCATCCTGATCACGACTTACCATCGGGCGCGCATCCAGATCATGACCTCCCGTCAGGGGCGCATCCAGATCACGATCTCCCATCCGGCGCGCATCCCGATCACGACCTGCCTGGTCGCCCCGGTGGACCGACTGATCCAGGGTTTGGTGTCGGACGACCTGACCGGCCTGGTCACGAGCTGCCAGGGGCGCCTGGGCATCCTGGGAACCGTCCTCCGGGTTCTGGTGCCCCAGATCGACCCGATGCCGGGTTGCCGGTTCAGCCAGGGCATCCTGGCAATCGTCCACCAGGAAGTGGAGCACCTCCGCGCCCAGATCAGGGATTGCCTGGTGCACCAGTTCATCCTGGTAATCGTCCTCCTGGAACTGGCGCGCCGCCAACTGCCGGAACTCCGCTGCCGCCGACGCCGGAACCCAAACCTGGCGATCCGGGGGTTCCCGCGAACTAAAGGCGAAGCGTTTCGAAATCTAGAAAAGAAATCGGCCGGGAGTTTCCTCCCGGCCTTTTTCGTTATGCACAAAACAAACCCAAGATCGGATACCAGCCTAAAAGTACCGCTCTGCATTGCAGCCTCGTCCAAAACGCACTAGCCAGTCAACATTTTTGTCGTTACGCTGCCCAGCATGGTTGCCCTGGCTCTTCCGACTCCGATGCAGATCTCGTCTCGAGCATCCGCGCCCACTTCCCAAACGGCGCCTGATCCGTGCGCCTGTAACAAGACTTTCAATTTGCAGGTGGAGCAGGGTGCGACGTTAAGCACCAAGATCACATTGACCTTGAACCAGGTCCCGGTCGATCTGACCGGGGCAACGTTCCAGTTCACCGCGAAACTGGATCCGAACGATCCCGATACCGCACCCACAACCGTGCAGATCGATTGGCAGGAGACCTCGACCCCTCAACAAGGTTACACCTGGCTGGTTGTTGACGCGGATACCACCGGATCGATGCAGCTCGTAGGGTACGCGTACCAGGTGCGGATGATCAGCGCTGGTGGCGTGGTTACGCCGATCGTGAAGGGAGTTTTCACGATCGTTCAACCAATCTCGGCGCGGCATGACGTGGGGCCATAGGAGGGAAGATGGCAACATGCGACAATATCTCGGTTGACCTGGCACCCATCGATTTCGATGTCGCAATCTGTTCAGTGCCGGCTTTTGATGTCGAAATTATTCAGCCGGATCTCACGTTAGAGGCAATTTCAATCGCCGGCCAGGGGCCGAAGGGCGATAAAGGCGATCAAGGTGATCAAGGCGTTCCAGGAACGCCGGGAGATCCAGGCGACATCGGGCCGAGCGGCGCCGCGGCAACCCTGGTCGCGGGAACAACAATCACCACGGCGCCGGGAACCAATGCCCTGGTCAGTAATTCAGGCTCCACTTCGGCCGCAGTTTTCGATTTCGAGATTCCGCGCGGCGACAAAGGTGATGTCGGTCAAGGAATCGTAATCAAGGGGAGCGTCCCCAATCACGGAGCGCTTCCCGCAACGGGTAATCAACCAGGCGACGTTTGGGTGACCACCGATACCGGTCACGGATGGGCGTGGAACGGCACAGCTTGGGTTGATATCGGGCCGATCCAAGGACCGCCCGGCCAAGACGGAATTCAGGGGCCAATCGGAAATTCAGGTGTCCGCGGATCGGTTTGGAATTCGACTGCGAGTGACCCAGGGAGTTTCGCTGGGCAACTGATAAACGATATGTGGCTTAATACGAGCTCTGGAGACACATGGCAACTTCAATGAACGCGTTGTCTCAACGCCTTGTATTTTTCTCGCACTTCGCGTCGATGGATGCTCTTACAAGTGCGGCATATACGGTGTGTGCCTCCC
>JBAUOG010000591.1:0-7854 GCA_049579625.1 Bryobacteraceae bacterium | reverse complement strand
TCGTGATGTTGCAATAGCCGATGTTGTGCTTCTTCTTTAAGTCGCTGACGCGGTCTTCCGTATCCAGAGGATGCATCTCAAGCGCCGCTGCATACACGAGATAGCGCGGGCCGACAAACTCATCGTGCTTGTGGTGTTCCCGCAGCACGTGACACACATCCTGACAAAGAAAGCACTCGATGCACTTGCGAAACTCCTGCACGCGTTCAACATCGGCCTGCTGCATGCGCCACGTACCGTCCGGCGCATCGGGCAAGCGAGGCCGGAACTTCCGGATGGTCTTTTTCACCTCGAAATTCCAGGAGACGTCGGTGACCAGATCCCGGATCACGGGAAACGCCTGCATGGGTTCGACGATCACCGGCATATCCAGGTTGAGATTACTGAGCCGCGTCATGCACATCAGCTTGGGCACGCCGTTGATCTCCGCCGAGCACGAGCCGCACTTGCCGGCCTTACAGTTCCATCGCACGGCCAGATCGGGCGCCTGCTGAGCCTGGATACGGTGCACCGCGTCCAGCACCACCATGCCTTCATCGACGGGAGTGACGAAGTCTTGGAATTGGCCGCCCGCCGGGTCCCCGCGCCAGATTCGAAACATCGCTTGTGTGGCCATCTATTTCATCTCCTCGATCACGGCCTTCAACTCCTCGGGTAGAGGCGGTAACGGGCGCTTTTCCACCTGCATTTCACCTTCCGCGCCGCGCTTAACGACAATGTTGTGCTTGCCCCACTCGGCGTCCTTGTTGGGAAAGTCTTCGCGAAACTGTGCGCCCCGGCTCTCCTTTCGAAGCACCGCGGCGCGGGTAATGGCTTCCGAGACCGTCAGCAGATTCGTCAGATCCATCGCGGTATGCCACCCGTTGTTGAACTGCCGGTGGCCCGCGATGCCGGCTCGATCCGCTCGCGCACGAAGCTGCCCGATCACTTCCAGCGCTCGTTCCATCTCGCCTTCGGTTCGAACAATGCCGACCAGGTCCTGCATCGATTCCTGCAGGTCGTACTGAATCTGATACGGATTCTCGCCTGCCGGGCCAAGATCGAAGGGTTTGAGCGCGATAGCTGCGGCGGCCTGCAATTGGGCATCGTCAATGGCCGCCGCACTGGTACCCTTGGCAAACTCAGCCGCAAAGCGCCCCGCACGCCGCCCGAACACCAGCAGATCAGATAGCGAGTTCCCCCCCAACCGGTTCGCGCCGTGCAGCCCGGCAGCGACTTCTCCCGCTGCAAACAGACCGGGCACCGTCGACATCTGCGAGTCGCCATCCACGCTGATCCCGCCCATCATGTAATGCGTGGTCGGTCCCACTTCCATCGGCTCTTTGGTGATATCCAGATCCGCGAGTTGCTTGAACTGGTGATACATGCTGGGCAGCTTTCGCTTGATATGTTCCTCCGCTTTCGGCATGCGTTCTTTGATCCACGCTATATCCAGAAACACGCCGCCATGAGGTGTGCCCCGCCCTGACTTCACTTCGCGATTGATGCAGCGCGCGACGTGGTCGCGGGTCAGCAGTTCAGGAGGCCGCCTCGCGTTCTTATCGCCCTGCGTGTAGCGCCATCCTTCCTCTTCGTTATCGGCGGTCTGCTCCTTGTAGAGGTCCGGTATCTCGTCAAACATAAAACGCCGGCCCTGGTTGTTGCGCAGGATGCCGCCTTCGCCGCGCACCCCTTCGGTCACCAGAATCCCCCGCACGCTTATCGGCCAGACCATGCCAGTCGGATGGAATTGAACAAACTCCATGTCCTTGAGTTCGGCTCCAGCCTCATACGCCAGTGCCAGACCGTCGCCGGTATACTCCCAACTGTTGCTGGTGATCTTGAAGGCACGGCCGATTCCGCCTGTAGCCAGCACCACGGCCTTCGCCTGCCACAGAAAGAAGCCCCCCTTCTCGCGGTCGTACCCGCAGGCGCCGGCAATCCGGCCGGAGTCGAGCAACAGGCTGAGCACCGTGCACTCCATGTGCACTTCCATGCCGCTGTGGATACCGTGATCCTGCAGCGTGCGGATCATCTCGAGCCCGGTGCGATCGCCAACATGCGCCAAGCGGGGATAGCGATGCCCTCCGAAGTTGCGCTGCAGAATCCGGCCATCGCTCGTCCGGTCGAACAGCGCGCCCCACGCTTCCAGCTCGCGTACGCATTCCGGAGCCTCTTTGGCGTGCAACTCCGCCATGCGCCAGTTGTTCAGATATTGGCCGCCGCGCATGGTATCGGCGAAGTGCACCCGCCAGTTGTCGCGATCGTCGACGTTCGCCAGTGCGGCGGCAACGCCGCCCTCGGCCATCACGGTGTGCGCTTTCCCAAGCAAAGACTTGCAGACCACACCCACCTTGGCGCCGCTGGCTGCCGCTTCAATCGCGGCGCGCAGCCCAGCCCCGCCCGCGCCGATCACCAGCACGTCGTAGGAGTATCGCTCGAATTCCGGCATCTACAAGATTCTCCAGTCGTGCCAGATACCCATCGAGCAGAGCCGGACGTAGACGTCGGAGAAGGCCACCCAGAACAGACTCGCCCAGGCCCATCGCTGGTGCCCGCGGTTGAGGCAGCTCACGCAGTCATAGAACTTGTGCCTTACGGGGTGCTCGGAGATCTGGTCAAGCGTTCCTCCCACCAGGTGCCGGAAGGCGTGACAGCCAAAGATGTATCCAGCCAGCAGCACCACGTTCACCGCCAGAACAATGCTTCCGATCCCGATGCCAAAGCCATCTGGAAAGACGAACGACTTCAGTGCGTCGTACACCAGGAAGCCCCATATCAGGTAAGAGAGCCGCAGAAAGTTGCGATGGAAATTCTGCAGAACGAGCGGGAAGCTTCGCTCACCCAGATAGGTCTTACGTGGCTCGCTGACCGCGCAAGCCGGAGGATCAGCCCAGAACGCCTTGTAGTAGGCGCCGCGATAGTAGTAACAAGTAAACCGAAAGCCTCCGGGTATCCAAAGAATCAGGAACGCCGGTGAAAAGGGAAGAAAGCCCGGAAACCAGTGCGGCTTAGGACCCAAGAGCGCGTGTGGGGAATCGCCGAAGATCTCCGGCGAATAGAACGGGGATATGTAATTGCCGTAGGTGTAGTGTGCGTTCTGAAACGCTGCCCACGTGGCATACACGATGAAAGCGCCGAACCCCAGGAAGACCGCCGCGGGCGACGCCCACCAGGCATCGCGTCGCGACGTGTTGCCGAACCTGCCGCCTTTCCAGACGACATCGGGAGCTGCCATGTTGCTCTCCAGCGCATGGGGATTGAACTGCTCGGTAGCTCCCAATGCTTGGATCGCAGTATACAACAAGAAAACTGACCCGAAAGAATCCGTGTTTATCCGTGTTTCTCAACCCGCTTGCCCCCGCAGGGCCCGGCAACGTTTCCGAAAGTCTGCGACCCGGGCATCCTTGTTCGGCAGCAAAGCCCACCGCCGCATGACTTCAGTTCGGGCGCAAGCGAGTAACTCAGTGTCGAGCTCGTTCATCCGCTCCAGTTGCCCGTAGATCGAATCCCCGACCTGGCTTCGAAACGCTTCGTTTTCCTTTTCGGGTGAAGGGTGGGCCGCCGGATCGGCATTCTGCTTTACGTATTGAAACTGAAGCATCGGAAACGTCGGCCGCAGGAAATACTCTGCTGCTAGCGCGCTCTCGTCAAACAGTTCAACCACACCCAGCACGGAGATGTCGCTCAAAACCCGCTGCGCCAATCGGAGATCGGCCCCGGTTGGCGGCCGCGTATATTCTCCCCGGGTCGCCAAGGTACACACTTGAACGTCGTTCAGCAGATGAGGCTGCTGCTGCAATAACTCCTCGAAGAACGAGCGGGCGTTCATCGAATTTGAGTTTTTGCCGGATCCCTCAGTCTGTTCGGACCGGCGGATGAACTTGTACATCGACCATAAACGCTGCAGCGGATCCCTGAAGAAGCAGATGTCGAAAACGATGACCTGCGGCGCCACTGGCTTTGGGTACCGTATGTGGTGGCTGCTAAACGCCGCGAGATCGGGATGGCTTTCTAGAAAGGCCGCGACGTCCGCTCCGTTCAGAACCGAGTCCGCATCCGGCCCGTGCAGCGTCGCGAACCTGGAGCCAAAGCTTCGCTGCAACACAGACTCGATGGTGCTGCCAGCGTTCTTGAAGATGTGATAGTGCAGGAGCACCCAGCGATTACGGTGTGATGGAACGACGTAGTGCTGAGTCAAATGCTCCGGCGTTACTTCGTCCCCGTCGGGCCTCACAGCCTCTTCTGCCATTGCGTTATTCTCCCAAAAACCTGGTTCAATTCACCCTGCCCGCTATAGCAGGTAGTCGAGTATCTTTTGAACACTTTCCTCAACGGTCTCCAGGTCTGTCCGGCACTCAACTTCCGGCTGTAGCGGAGCTTCGTACGGGTCGTCAACCCCTGTGAATCCATGCAACTCGCCGGCCCGCGCCCTGCGATACAGGCCCTTGACATCCCGTCCCTCACATACATCAAGAGGCGCGTTGACAAAAACCTCGACGAAGTTTGGAATCGACAGGCGCACCTCGGCGCGCAGCGCGCGGTACGGCGAGATCGCTGAAACGATCACAGTGACCCCGTTTCTTGCGAGCAACTCCGCGACGAAACCGATTCGCCTTATGTTCTCATCGCGATCTTCCTTGCTGAAGCCGAGGCCCTTCGAGAGCCGTTGGCGAACCAGGTCGCCGTCCAGCAGTTCCACCTTGTGGCCCGCCACGCGCAAGCGGTCGAAAACCTCCACAGCGAGTGTCGTCTTTCCCGCGGAGCTCAAGCCCGTCAGCCAGACCACGGTGCCCCGCCCCGCCGAGGTTGCCGGCACATCGTGCCCGTGGTCCATTTGCCAGGACTTACGCGTGCGCGGCACCGTGTCGGGCATAACCTTAGAATCAGACTAACACCCACCTGCGAATCGGGCTCCGAACGATAAACAGAAAAGCCAGCGACGCTGTGACAGCGTGCTGGCTCTTGGAAAAACTGCTTCTCTGAGACGATTATACCGCGCGGGAAAAAGCAGGGTTCGTTTAAGTTGATGATTCCACAGGGGAAAGTGGCTTGTGACTGGGTTTCGCGGCAGGGGCGAAAAGCAGAGTGAGGTCGGCGTCGCTTCGTGGAGTGTTAGAGTACTCCGATGCGCTCGTCACCTTCTATTCCGCAGGTGCACCCTGGCGTCTCAGGCCAGAACGGGCCTCGCGGGCTTAGTTCTCTCCGCCAGCAAAGCCAGCTTCTCTTGGTGACTCAACGGTTCCCACGGAACAAGTTTCTCGGCAAGCACATCCATTCTGCGTAGCAGAGTCAACTCGATGAAAAGCCCCATAAAATCCAGGTCCCGAAAGACCAGGGAGCCCGAGGCTCTCATCCTGTCGCGAAGTCGCTCGAGATGGGCCGGCATCTCGGTCCAGTGCAAGCTAGATCGGTGGTGATGACAGAGGTGGTACCCCTCGTTCATGAAGTTCACCTCGTCCAAGACGGTCACGGTATTTATAAAATAATCCTCAGGGTGCTCCGGGTCACAGAAGGCGTGCTGGACCCACGCCGTGATTGCCATGATGAAGTTCATGCAGAGAAGAGGGACTAGCACGAAGACGATCCCAATTCTCCAGTCGTAAATAAAGACAGCTCCGAAATAAACGACGTACCGCGTTATTCCCCAAAACATTCGTTTTCGGTTCTGTTCCTGGCCTTTAGCTTTGAAGTAGGCGTATGGAGCAAGCCCCAGGGCCGTCCAGATGTTGTCCGAGAGATACCAAAAGAAATCCAGTCGCCTGGTTCGATCGTAGCCACTGGAGGTGACATTATCTTCGGGTCCCCCGTTCTCTTTATGGTGGAGACGGACGTGAACCGTCCGGCCCAGTTCTGGGAGGTCCCCATACAAATATCCGAGAAAGAATTCCACGTAGCGCCCGAGGACCTTGCCGTATCCCCCTGAGAAGTACCCATGCGGCCGGTGCGCCTCCATGTGTTTGGCGCTGAACATCCTGACCGAGCGCTGAAATTTGAAACCGCACAGCGAAAGATAGAAAGCGATCGCCAGCAGAAGTCGAGGTTTTCCTAAGACGAGCTGGATCACGAAAATCGGCACAGCAGTAACGGTGAGCGAGACCATGATTCGTAACGCGGGTGTGTCTCGAGGGTCTCGCAGAACTCTTCGGCCGAGGCGGTCGATGAGCCGGTCGTAAGCTTGCGAAAGAAACTGATACGTTTCGCGCAGGGGACGAACCCTCCCGAGAAGCTTGGCGACACCATAGCATCCAAAGGAAAGCAGGCCGACGAGCGATATGGCGACAATGCTGCCTATAGCGATGATTACTGCTAACGACCGAACTAAAAGCCTAAGGATGCCTTGAGGCGTGATCGCACGGGAATACGTCTTTGCGCGAGCGTCTGCGCGCACGTCGTTCAAACTCTCTTCGGTTAACTTGCCGACGAATTGCACGTTCGTTCATTGTACTAATTGACCGGCTTTGTCAGGGGGTGCGGGACCACACGCTGTTGAACGAGATATCGCCCGGTGCGGGGGCTGGCCGGCAGAAACGCATCCTTGAAAGTCAGATTGTGCGAGTTGCGTTCCGAGCATCACAGCCTGAAGACGGTGATGAAAAAGGCCGTCTTCCCTTGCGCCCTCAAATGTCTGGACTCCGCAACTCATTGCAAGCGAACACAAACGCTTCCGAGCCGTGACCGTAAGGGAGCGGTTTTTGGCCCTTTTCATCACAGCCTGAAGGCTGTCCCACGGATTGGGCGCCGGCGCTCTCAACGGCGCCACTATTGTTCGGCGAGCGCGGCCTGGCGCAGTCTGCCGCTTCAGGGAGTTGCCGTTTTGTCACAATGCGAAGAGGCCACTGACTGCGGCGACCCTCGGATGTTCTTCCACTTTATGAGTCATACTAAGTATTGACAAGTCTTACTACGATGAGAACCTAAGACTCTCCCAATAAGGTGTATTTCACGCGGTCGGAACTTCAACTTCTCAACTTCGCCGCTTCGGGGCAGCTTGGGGAACTCCGTCCCCGAAGTTCTCGGAAGTTCCCTTTATTAAAGCCAGGGTGCCCTTCTCGTCCGTATGTCGTCGGCCAAGCTTGTGCGGAGGAGGCTGACCGAGCTCAGGATGGCCTCACGCCGGTTTGCGTCGATCGGATCATCAGGCCGCGCCTGCAGATGTTCATCTTCGATAACCCGCTCCATCTGTTCTTTCCAGCGAAAGTATGGTTTCCGGCTCCGTTTGGAGAGATAGATTCCACCTTCGTTGAAGTACCATTCACGTGCTTCTTCCGACACTTTCCTGACGATGTTCAAAGTTAGAACGACGTGCGGAGCATACCGCGCAAGAGGTGCCGTTTTCGGCCATAGCACCTTGTAAAGTTCCAGCCTCTTCTCGTGGAGATTCTTATCGTACTCGACCCTCATGTCGAGCCGAATCTTGGAGCGCGTGCTGAAATACGTTAGAAGAGAAGAGATCACCCCACTTACGAGGCCGGTCACCAGGGAGGGCACGGTAGTTGCATCCATTTCGATCACGCTCTCGTCAACTTGGTACGACGTTAGGAACCTTGATGGGAACAGTATAGGCCCTCACGGGCAGGGTCTGTATGCACCAGTACGCGCCTCACTGGCACGCGTGCGCTGCAACGTGGGACGTTTACCGGGCGGCTCTTGGCCAACTCGGCCTTGTCTCACGTCTTGAGGAGCAGAAACTCCGTCGTCGAATGACACCGCGCAAGGGCGACCGGACACCATGGCCTGCTGGCGCAGTTGCGTCACGATCAGCCGCTTCGTGCCGTAGCAGATTGCCTCCGAAGTTCCCGAAATTCCCCCGAAATTCTGAGAAGTTCCGATACTTTCAATCCGACTCAATGGGCACCCAGTTGTGGTATAGGT
>JBAUOG010000590.1:0-33893 GCA_049579625.1 Bryobacteraceae bacterium | reverse complement strand
CGTCCTTTGGGGGCGCTAACTGTTGTGTGGAAACTCAGTTATGCCACGAATGACGCCCTTCTGCCTACAGCTGGTGAGAAATGCGGGCTAGGTTGGCCGCCGATAAACGCGGATCAACGCGGATTTGTTTTTGATTCTCTTCACCGACGTTAATCGGCGGCTGACAACTAATCTCCGGGCCCCCCATCGCCGATAGAAGAGATATGGCGGAGATCCCCACTTCTCAAGAACCAGTCGATGCCCTGATGGCGGCTCCGCCCGGTGATGAACCCGCCGACAGCAGCAAGAGTGCCCAGCCTTACGACTTCCGGCGTCCGGACCGGATTGCGAAGGACCAGCTTCGCTCCATCCATCTCCTGCATGAAAACTTCGCGCGCTCCCTGGCATCCAGCCTGTCGGCATTTCTCCGGGCTTACGTAGCAGTCGACCTGGTCTCGGTGGAACAGCTTCCCTTTGCTGAGTTCACCCGCCGGCTGCCGTCGCCCACCTGCATCGTCTCGCTGGCCCTACGCCCGTTTGAAGGCAGCGCCATCCTGGAACTGAGCCACTCACTGGCGTTCCCCATCTTCGAGATGTTGTTGGGAGGCAGTGGGAAGGGATCCGCCCAGATCAATCGCGAGATTACCGAAATCGAGAAGAGCATCCTGGACGGCCTGTTCCGAATCATGTTGCAGGACCTCCGCGCAGCGTGGCAGGCGGTGAGCTTCATCGATTTCACGGTGGAAAGCCATGAGACCGAACCTGCGCTCTTGCAGATGCTCGCGCCGAATGAGGCCGTTGTGGCAATCCGCATGGAACTGCGCGTGGGCGAGTACAGCGGCCTCATGAACATCGGCATTCCATCCATCATCATCAAGATGTTGCGTCAGAAGTTCGACCAGCAATGGACGGTCCGGAAAACGCACTCGTCGGAGGCGGAACACGCGCGCATCCTGAAGCTGATCAAGCCTGGGACGGTTAACGTGGAAGCCCGCCTGAACGGGCCAAAAGTAATGCTGGAAGATCTGCTAGCGGTGGAAGCGGGCGACGTTCTCACCTTTGACTACAACACCAGGCGCGAAGTGGATTTCATCATGAATGGAAGGGTCAAGTTTCAGGGGAACATCGTCCAGGACGGTCACAAGCGGGCCTTCCGCGTGAATCACGAGTATCGCCCCTCGGAGTGAAAGGATTAACTACCGCTTTGCCGGAGCTGCTACTCGCTCGTCCGCATAGCGTGTCAATGCGGCATGCGCGCCGAAGAGCACGGCTGCGTAGAACAGATTACCAGCCAGCGTTCGCGAGAAGAACGGCAATGCGGCAACGAAGCATTCGATCAGGCCTGCTGACGTGTGCGGATAAAGTACGACAGGTACGCCCAGCCAAGTGAAGAAGTTGGTCACCACGAAAAAGATCGTGCTGGCCAGCAGGCTCACTGAGCCGATGCGGACAAAGCTCTGCGAATTCTTCAGCAGGGCGCGGCCCAGGAATACGTTGATGGCCAGGCACGCGTACACAATAGGTGTGATCGCCGAGTAGGCAGGATATCCAGCCATCCAGCTGACGACCGGATCCGTGATGGCCATGGCCGCCAGCGGAATCGCCCAAGCCTGCCAGCCTGCCAGTCGCGCGCCGCCGAACAAAGCCATCCCTTCGATGGGAGTAAAGTTGGTCGGGTGCGGCGCCAAACGCAGTAGTGCGGCGAAAACTGTCAGCCCTGGGGCAACGAAGCGGGACGCAGGCTTATTCTGTTCCATTTAGTGCCTAGTATAGCGCCTAGGCAACAGCATTTAGACCGGCAATCCCACCGCCCGCATGAGTTCCAGCGCATTGCTCCGAACCACCACGCCCTCCCGCAGCCGGTAATCGAATTCGATCCGGCCGTCGACGATCTGGTCGTCGAAATGCACGTTCTTCGCTGCTCCGCCCAGACCTTGCTCGATCTGCGCCAACGCCAGATCATGCGTGGTGATCAAACCCACCGCGCCGCGATCGACCAAGGCTTTCACAATGGCGGTGGCGCCAATGCGCCGGTCGTGCGAGTTCGTTCCGCTCAACAGTTCGTCCAGCAGAAACAGCACGGGCCGATCCCCGTTGGCGAGATCCATCACCTGGCGGATGCGGCTGATCTCGGCAAAGAAGCGCGAACGGCCATCCTGCAGCGAGTCCAACGCACGTAGCGATGCACCGACCCGCAGTGCGGAAATGCGAAGCTCGCGAGCCGCCACCGGCGCACCGGCCCAAGCGAGTACGGTGTTCAGGCCGATGGCGCGCAATAAGGTGCTCTTCCCGGACATATTCGATCCGCTGACGATCAGCAATCGCAGGTCGTCGCCGATGTTTACATCGTTGGGAACGGAACGGGCCGCCGGCAGCAGCGGGTGCAGTAAGGCTCGCGCTTCAAACTGCGGCGCCGCTCCTTCTGTGAGCCGCGGGAACGCCCATGCGGGCCGTTCATACGACAGCGCTGCCAGTGACGACAAGGCCTCAAAATGCCCGGCGGTCTCCAGCCACGCGCCCACTAGCTGCCCCGAGTCACGGCGCCAAGCCTCAATCCCCATCGCGATTTGCTCGCGCCAAAGGATCAGGGGCGCCAACGCGCGCACCAGCACGTGATCACTGGAATCCAGCAATTCGATCCACCGCTCGAGGCGCGCTATGCGGCGCGAAGCGGGCCGGTGCTGAACGTCGAGCGTCTCTCGCAAATCCCGCAATAACGGCGATGTGAACTGCTCTGTTTCCAGCCGTGCCAGCATGAGGCTCAGCACTCTTAAATCAGAGGATGGTGTCTCTACGTTTTCGATGATGTGCTTAGTGCGCCGCCGCACCAGCGCGATGAAAATCGCATTTCCGGCCAGAACGCCGAAAAAAGGTGAAAGGGGAATCACCCCCGCCAGGAAAGCGGCCAATGCCCCGATCGCCGCCACTGACAGCACGATCGCCGCCGGGCGCAATGCCCGAGCAAAGTGAATGGCAGGAGCCGATCCCCACTCGTGCAGAGCATCGGAGTGCACTTCCGCACGCACCTCTTCGCCCAGCAAAGCGATGTCCTCGCGCAAGTCCAGCCGGTCCCGAAGTTCCCGGCCAGCCTCCTGACGAGCCAACACCGTCTCCCGTGAGGCCGGCGCCAGAAACCAGCTCGCCAACGTCTTCTCACCGGTCGCGGTGCGGGCGGTGTCGATCAGTTCAAACAGCGATCCGCGGCCAAATACGTCCAAATCGTCGGCATAAACGTGCTCTGGATTCCGAAAGCCCTCGCCGATGTTACCTGTGCCGGCCCAGCGGTCGTCCAGCCGGGCGAGCCCTCGATCGTAATAGGCGAGTCCTCGCTGGGCGAGGGTTTGGCGCCGGGCAATCCGGGCATGCCAGACGACCAAGCCGGCAAACAGCGCGAACGGGACCAGCAGCCACCAGCCGCTCAATGCCCCGCGCCACAAACTCACCCAAGCCAGTAGCGCTGCCGCCAGCACGATGGCCAGCCGGTAGTTACCGATGCGTATGTAAAGCCGGTCCAGGCCCTGTCGCTCGGCTAGCCAGTGCTCACGGCGCGAGGTGTATTCATGCTGTGGGTCCATCAAGTTAATCGAGCCATAAGAATAGCGGTCGAGAAAACAGTAACAGAGGGATGAATAATCCGCCACGGGGCCGCTGCCCCCCAAACTACCCCGCTGTTAGTATTGTCAACCACCCCCTCGCGGTGTTTGTCTGGAATTAGACGACCGCCATGCCTGATGCTGTCACAGCTCCCGCCATCCAGCCGCCGACTAATCCGGCCAAGGTCGAAGTTCCGCCAGCACAGGAGGCCGACCACAAGCGGCTGTCAAAGGAGACCTTCATCGCCGCGCTGGCCGCCGGTGGCATCGCGGTCTACCTTGTCGTCCGCTATAGCTTGCACGTTCCGTCAGCGCAGGCGCACTGGGTGCTTTGGGCGGTTCTGTTCTTCGGCGGCCTGCCCTTGGTGCTCGATCTCGCCCGGAACGTGGTGAAGGGTCAGTTTGGGTCCGACTTCCTCGCCGGGATGTCCATTGTCGTCTCGGCCTTCCTGGGCGAGTATCTGGCGGGATCCATCGTTGTGCTGATGCTCTCCGGCGGCACCGCGCTGGAGCAGTACGCGATGCGGCGGGCCTCGGCCGTGCTCGGCGCATTAGCCAAACGCATGCCAAGCGTCGTGCACCGAAAACATCCCGACGGTTCAACAGAGGAAATCCGCCTTGAGGACGTCCAGGTCGATTACAGGCTGGTTGTGTTTCCGCATGAAATCTGTCCCGCTGATGGCATCGTCACCGAAGGGCATGGCTCGATGGACGAGTCGTATCTCACCGGCGAACCCTACCAGATGTCGAAGACCGTGGGCGCGGAGGTACTGTCGGGTTCAGTCAATGGCGAAGCCGTATTGGCGGTCCGGGTAACGCGGTTGCCAGTCGATTCGCGCTACGCAAAAATAATGCGCGTGATGCAGGAGGCGGAGAACAACCGCCCGCATATGCGCCGCCTCGCCGACCGCCTTGGCGCCTGGTACACGGTCATCGCTGTTTCCATCGCCTTAGCCGGCTGGGTCGTGGGAAACGATCCCACACGCTTCCTGGCGGTTTTGGTGATCGCAACACCTTGCCCTTTGCTGCTGGCTATCCCGGTGGCCATCATCGGTGCAATCTCGGTGGCTGCCAGCCGCGCCATCATCATTAAGAACCCCGCAATCCTGGAGCAGATTCCGCTTTGCCGGACGATGATTTTTGATAAGACGGGCACGCTCACCTACGGCCGGCCTGCCCTGTCCGAAGTGCTGTGTGCGGAAGGCATAGACAGAACCCGCGCAATCGCGCTGGCGGCCAGCCTCGAGCAATACTCGAAGCACCCGCTCGCCGCGACCATTCTCGAGGCAGCGACCAAGGAAGGCGTGGCGCTCGAACTCGTTTCATCTGTCACCGAACGGCCTGGCCACGGGCTGAACGGCACAGTGGGCCAGATGCTGGTCGAGATCACGGGCCGCAAACAGGTGTCGCACCGGTCTGCCCGGATGGCGGAACAGTTGCCGCCCCACGCAGCGGGCATGGAGTGCATTCTCCTACTCAACGGCGAGTACGCGGCGACCCTGCGCTTACTCGATCAGCCACGGCGCGAAAGCCGATCGTTCGTGCGTCACCTCGGACCCAAACATCAAGTCGCCCGCGTGATTTTGCTTTCGGGCGACCGCGAAGCCGAGGTGCGCTACCTGGCCGGCGAAGTGGGCATCGACGAAGTGCTCTTCGGCAAAAGCCCTGAAGAGAAGCTCGCCATCGTGCGCGAAGAGGCTGCGCGGACGCCCACGCTCTTTCTGGGCGATGGCATCAATGATGCACCCTCCATGCAAGCGGCAACGGTCGGCGTTGCCTTCGGGCAGAACAGCGATGTGACAGCCGAGGCGGCCGACGCGGTGGTGATGGAGGCGTCACTCGGAAAAGTGGATGAGCTGATGCACATTGGCCGGCGCATGCGGCGAATCGCCTTGCAGAGCGCGGTTGGCGGCATGGCGCTGAGTTCTGTCGGAATGTTGCTCGCCGCAGCCGGCTACTTGCCCCCCGTCGCCGGCGCAATCGCTCAGGAAGTCATTGACGTGGTCGCCGTGTTGAATGCTCTGCGCGTGGCGCTGCCTACCAACGATCTGCGCGATGAGGGAGTATAAAGAAGTATCGCCCCTGAAAGCGATTAGCCACAGCCAACACCCTCGCAACCAAGTTCGATGCGCAACCGAATCCCCAGTTCTGAAATCCTGACGTTCTACAGTGGCAGGTCCACCGACCCTCGCGGCCGGCGTCTCAAAGACATTCAACAGTGGTCCGACGATCTCCTCGAATCGAATCACGATTTCATTCAATGGATGTTTCCCTTGCTGGAACCGAGTTCCGTACATCCCGAAGCGCCCATTCTCGCCCAGGAGACAATTCGTGAGTTCAAAGCGCATCCGGAACTGCAACAGAACCTGCGCGAGTCCTTCCTGCGAATGCTCGCCTTTTACGGGTTCGAGCTGAACACGGATAGCGGGCTCGCCGTCCGTCGCCGGCCCAATTTTGCGGACCAGTCCACAGGCTGGCTCTGGCCGGGAAATCACAACCACCTGCGCATCACCCGCATCGTTAAGAGCCTACGCCTGCTGGGCCTGGAAGCCGAAGCCCAGGCGTTCTTCAAGTGCCTCTCCGAACTCTATGCGGAAGAGACTGGACGAGGCATTCCCAGGATCACCGCCACCACCTTTCAGTTCTGGTCGGCAGCCGCGGAGGAACCGAGGAACAGCTTGCATAAGGTCTCGCCCCACGGCAAGACCGCGCAGAAATAAGCGTGCCGCCGGATAATCGACTGAATTAGCGTGCCACAACGCGCCGGCGGATGACCCATAGCGCGGCGAATCCCGCCGCGAACAGACCGCAAGTCGCGGGCTCAGGAACCGTGGAACGCGTTGTGATCTGCAGTTCGACGATGCAAGCAGGACAAACACCAGTCCCCGATGAATCAAAGATCATTTCGGTGGTTGGGTTTGCAACCAACGTGGTGATACGGCCGCCGATGTCGAAGGTCGCGTTGGAGACAATAGAGGCGATGCCGGCGGCGTTCAGGGTTATCGATTGGTTCGTGCCCTGATCGGCCGCCGTGTACACCCGGCTGCCAAACACGGTACCAGTACCGAGATCGGTGAAGCCGAACACGGATGGGATCGAGGTGATCTGATAGGTCATCGAAGGATTATCTAGCGGGCCCACGCCGGCTGAGTTCAGCGTCAACACCGCAGAAGTGACCGGGCCGTCCAATTGCGGAATGGCGAATGTGAAGAAGTCGCGAAATTCCGCGGGGCCACTCATGCAGCCTCCAGGAGGACCGGGGCAGAAACCTGCGCGGTAATTGTTGCCAACGGTCGCGCCACTGTTGGTGGCAGGCGTGAACCAGCCCCGTGTCGCGTCGCTGACAACGATGACAGTGCCATGGGCGTTTTCGGCGATTCCAGCAAACACGAAAGCCCCGAAAAGAATGAAACGAGTGAGTTTCTCCATCGATTAGACCCTCCCAAACTAAACTATTATCGATACGGTTTACTCTCCGGGACAGTCGCCCTGAGCAGATCGCCGTTTTCTAATTTCACGGATAACCAGTAACACGGCCACGCCGACAGAGATCGGGTAACTCGGTTCCGGCGTTTCCGACCATGTTCCCGGGTCGTTCAGCACCTCCGCTGCCAGAGGTCCCGCGAAGCCTTGGAACGGAGGAGCGTTATCGCCAAAATGAACGCTATCGAAGACGAGACCCGGCAGATCTTGGGTGAGGATTCTTGCCGCGATGCTAGCTTCGGGACCCAGTACCACCCAAGACCAAGTGGATATCGCGCCGAAAGCATCGGTGGAGACCTCAAGACTTGTATTTGCCGGATCTCCGTCCACCAGCGTCGTGAGACCGGCCGACAGACTGAATGAAACAGGCGTGATCAGTGTGAGAGGCAGGTCTGGCGCCAAGGGCGTCGCCACGGTGAATGAACCCGTAATGTTGCACGTGGGAGGACAAGTTCCGCCGTTGCGAAAATCATTGAAGGGATTACCCGTGTAGTAATAAGTGGTCGTAGCGAATCCACTTCCCGCCATGAAGCCCATGGCGATTAAACAGAGCAGTGCTGGTTTGCCCATCCCGGCCACTTTCTTCATAAAAGCCTCCTGTTGCACGGCTCTCCCCGCCGCGCCTAAGGCGGAGCTACGAACTGGGAGGCGTCTTTTTTTCAGTAAGCGAGTGTACACTTTATAGCTTTCGCTCTCAAGTGTTAAAACTACGAGTGTTAAAACCCCGAGTTTCTTGCGGACTAGATCCGGCGCAAAAGGCTGACAAAGGCCGCGACTGCCCCCACTAATCGCCGTCCGGATACAATCGCAACATGCGTGGTCCAGTCATCCCCCTGCTTCTACTCGGCGCGGCCCTGTTTGCGCAGACCAGTGCCGCCGCCGTCGTCACTCGCGATGTCGAATTCGTAAGACGCGGAAACACGCCCATCTTGCTCGACGCCTCTGTTCCTGACGGTCCCGGCCCCTTCCCGACCGTGATCCTCGTTCACGGCGGCGGCTTCACGCAAGGCAGCAAGACCATGTACATCACGCCTATGTTCCAGCCTCTGACGTCCGGCAACTTCACCTGGTTCAGCATCAACTACCGCTTGGTTCCCGAAGTAGATCTGCAGGGCCAGGTGGATGATGTGCTCAGCGCTATCCAGTGGGTTCACGACCACGCCAGAGAGTACAAAGTGGATCCAAAGCGGATTGCGCTGCTCGGTGAATCCGCCGGAGCCTTTCTGGTGGACTACGCCGCCATCGTCGCGGCCAAAGACCTACGGGTCGCCGCCGTGGTCTCGTTCTATGGGCCGCACGACCTGGTTCTACAGTCGAAAGAAAAGGGTTTCAGCAAAGGACTCCGAAGCCTCACCGGCGTGCAGGAGTTGAATGCCGAGGGCGAGAAGCGACTGCGCGCCGTTTCGCCTTATTACATGGTCAAGAACGGCTTGCCGCCGTTCTTGCTATTGCATGGCACGGCCGATGAGCTGGTCCCCTACCAGCAGTCGCCTCGCTTCTGCGATGCCCTGAAGGCGAAGGGAGGGGATTGTGAACTTTACACGGTTCCCGGCGGACAGCATGGAGTCGGCAACTGGGAAAAGCACCCCGATCAGCTCGAATACAAATCGGTCGTCATCGCGTGGCTCAAAAAGAAACTGCAATGACCCTGTTTGTGCTGGCGCATCCAATCCGTCCGGACCTTTCGTCCACCCAACTTGGAAACTAGTTAGATGACCACCACGATCGTCATCGGCGGCAGTATGGCCGGTCTGTTGGCGGCGCGTGTTCTCTGCGATCATTTCGACCGCGTCATCGTCCTGGAACGCGATCGCTTCGCCACAGCGCCCGAATCGCGCCAAGGTGTTCCGCAAGGCCGCCATGCGCATGCGCTGCTGGCGCGCGGCGAACACACCTTGTCGCGTCTCTATCCGGGCATTACGGACGAATTAGTCGCAGGCGGCGGCGTGCGCGGCGATATTGGTGAGATCTGCCGTTGGTTTCAGTTTGGCGGTTACAAGGTCCAGCATCGCAGCGGTGTTGAGAATTCCTTGCAAACCCGGCCATTTCTCGAGTGGCACGTGCGGCGCCGGCTGGCCGCTCTGCCAAACGTCGAATTGCGCGATGGCTGCTCGGCTGCCGACCTTCTTCGCGACGGTTCACGCGTAGCAGGCGTGGTCGCCGAACGTAGCGGCGAGCGCTTCGAGATAGACGCTGATCTAACCGTCGATTGCACGGGCCGTGGATCGCGAGCCCCGCGCCTCCTCGGCGACATGGGCTTCGCGAGCCCCGAACAGAGTCTGGTGAAGATCAACGTCGGGTATTCTTCGCGCTTCTTTCGACGCCGCCCGAGCGACCTCGCCGGCGCGCGTGTCGTGCTCATTTTTCCGCAGCCGCCCGACGATCGCCGTGGCGGCGCGTTGATGCCGGTGGAAGGCGACCGATGGTTGTGCACGCTCGGCGGTTGGGCTGGAGATTATCCCCCCATCGATCCGCAAGGCTATCTGGAGTTTGCGCGCAGTCTGGCCGCGCCCGACATCTATGACGTCATCACAAACGCCGAGCCGCTTTCCGATCCCGTGCCCCATCGCTTCCCGTCGAATCAGCGAACCCATTACGAGCGCTTAACTCGATTTCCGGAAGGCTACCTGGTGCTGGGAGACGCCGTTTGCAGCTTTAATCCTCTGTACGGCCAGGGAATGTCAACATCCGCGATTCAAGCGGAGGCGCTTGAACGCTGCCTGGCTCGGAATCCCGGGGCGGGCCTCGCACTACGTTTCTTTGCGGAGGCATCCAAGCCAATTGATACGGCGTGGCAGATGGCGGTCAGCGAAGACTTCCGTTTCCGTGGTGTCACCGGCCCGCGGCCCCGCAGTCTCGAACTGGGTAATCGCTATGTTGCCATGGTGCATCGCGCTGTCATCCGCGATGCCGAAGTTTATGGCCAGTTCCTAAGGGTGTTGAATCTGCTGGATCCGCCCAGCACGCTGTTTCAGCCCAGCATAGCCTTTCGAGTCCTGCGCGCAGGCATTCGCTAGCCCGCATCCAAAAGACAATCCGTGTTTATCAGCGTTCATCCGCGGCCATACCCGTCGCTACCCTACTCGACCGTAATCCCGCCCGAGTCAACGTGAATGTCGATCAACGGGCCACCGCCGCGAATCTTGCCGTCCACGTGATGTCCTGAGAAGGAGCCATTCGCCGTCATCTCGGGAACCCGTATGTGTCCGCTGCCGGTCTCGAGCTGCGCATCATATCCTGCGCCGGGCGCCAGTTTAACGGTGACGCCGCCGGAATCCGACCTGACGTGGATGGGTGCAGCCTTTGTCTGGCTGACCCGGATGCTGCCTGAATCCGCCTTGGCATCAATGCTGCCGGAGACGTCGTTGGCTTCAATTCCGCCGGAATCCACGTGTACCGTCACTGCTCCATTGACATTGCCGACATGTATGCCACCGGAGTCAGCCGTGGCGCGCACCTCTGATGCAACGTTATGTACTTCAATTCCGCCGGAATCCGTATGCGCGTCCACCGGACCTTGAATGCCATCGACGCGGATACCACCCGAGTCGGCACGCGCCCGGAGTTTCGTATCGGATGGCGTTTCAATCTCCAGCCGCATCGAGACGCCTTTCAGCAGATCGCGGTCCCGCACGTAACCAATTCGAACCTGATTGCCGCTTTTCTCGACCGGTGGGTTCCGCTCGAGTTCCCTGATGCGCCCCTCGACGTCGCCTGAGCCCAGCCAGTTGCGCTGTCCCTTCAGAATGGCGTGGACCCGAACTGTGCCTGAGGTGCCTCGCGTTACGGTGATGCCTCCCGAATCGGTCTTCACATCCATTTCAACCGGGCCGGAAACCGTCACCGATTTGTCAAAAGATCCTTCCGCCTGGGCCGCCAAGGCACCGGCGGAAAACAAAGTTATCGCCACACCCCAAGCCAGTTTGTGCGTTTGCATGGAAGTGGACGTGCAACTCGGGTTCCAGCGATGACTCCCCTCGACTTAGCCCTACATCATTGAAAAGACAGGTTTTTCACTGCGCTGGCCAGACTGCTGTTGCAGCAGCCGTCCGCCTGCTGACCCGTTGCGCGATCTGCCGTCCCAGGAATGAACAACGGCTGAGCTTCGAATCCCGACAATCCATGGAGCACTGCCCGAGCCCGTTGCCTCTATGATAAATTCCCCCTCATGACTTCTCAATCCCGCCGAGGCTTTCTTCACAACGCCAGCTTGGCGGCCGCCGCCTACACTTCCTTCGATACTCTCCGCGCGAACCCGCTCAACCAACCCATCGGTCTCCAGCTCTATACAGTCGGCGAAGAGCTCGGCAAGGATTTCAATGGCACCCTCAAGCAGATAGCCGCCATCGGCTACAAACAGGTCGAGCTTGCCCAGACGTTCAATAAGTCGGCGGCAGAACTACGCACTGCCTTCGCCGACGTGGGTCTGACTTGCAGCAGCGCCCACATTTTCGACTTCCAGAAGACCCCCGCACAGTTTATGGATTTCGCAAAGGAGCTAGGCGTTAGGTTCGTCGTCTCATCCTTCAATCCGCCGCCTGGCGCGATGGCAGCGCTCGGCAGCGGTGCGCCGGACTTCAACGCGTTTCTGAAAGTTATCAACGGCATGACTCTCGACGACTACAAGCGAAGCGCCGAGACGTGCAACAAGCTGGGTGAAGAAGCCAGCAAACACGGTCTCCAGTATGCCTATCACAACCACAATGCCGAATTCAAAACCTTCGACGGCGTGACGGCTCTGGATACCCTAATCGCTTCCACGGATCCCGAGCTGGTCAAGCTGGAGATGGACTGCGGCTGGGTCGCCGTCGCCGGCTACGATCCCGTCGCGTATCTCAAGAAGTACCCCAAACGCATTCGGTTATTGCATATTAAGGCCTTCAAGGCTGGACCTTCAACGGTCGTCCTGGGTGGCCCGGATCAGCCCGAGCCAACCGAGTTGGGCCGCGGAGGTATCGACTACAAGCCCGTCTTCGAGGCCGCCAAGAAAGCCGGCGTCGAGCATTACTACGTCGAACAGGAACCGCCATTTAAAGATATGTCTGCGATCGAGGCCGCCAAGGTTGATTACCAGTTCCTGCACGGCTTGAGTACGTAACGAAGCGATGGCATTACCGTCGAAAGTGTGATGTGGAGAGGGTGATGAAGAGACTCCTGATTGCGTTGCTGCTCGGCGCGATGTTGCTACCGGCCCAATATGAAGGACTCTGGCAAGGCTACGACGGGGAATGGGGTCACGTCTCCCGTCAGCTGATCGCGTTGGCCGACGCCATCCCGGCCGACAAATACACCTGGCGTCCCGCGCCGGGCGTGCGCTCGGTGAGCGAGGTGTACATGCATATCGCTCTCGCGAACTTCTACCTGTTAAGCGTGACCGGCCCGAAGATGCCAGATGACATCAAGTCGGCCGATATGGAGAAGACCGTCACCAACAAAGCGGAGGTGATCGCCTGGTTGAAGCGTTCGCTTGACGCCGTCAAGACCGCCCACGGCGTCGTGACGCCCAACGATTTGAAGCATGCCGTCAAAGTGAATGGGGTGGATGCCACCGTCGATGGCATGTACCTGCGCATCATCGTTCATGCCAACGAACATATGGGCCAACTCGTCGCCTACGCTCGCTTCAACGGCATCGTGCCGCCCTGGTCAAAGCCCGGAGAAGAAGGGCGACCGTAGCTTCTGTTCACTCACTCACCGGGGCGCCCCGGACGGGCTGAAATGTTTTTTTGACTTTCATGAGGGAATTCTCGTGGCGACGTCGCTGTACACAGTGACGAAGGAATTCACCCATGATTTTCAATAAGTCGTTGTGCGTAGTTCTGGCTGCTGCCGCCCTTTCTGCCGCGGCGAATGCCTCCACCGTTTTCAAATTCGACGGCGACACCCTCGGTACGTCCACCACTTTTACCGACACCGTCAACGGCCTCTCCGCTACTTTCTCCAGCACCGCCGATCCTGGGGGGTTTGTTGTCTACCAGAGCATGTTTGAGACGCTCACCGGAAATGTGCTCGGCGATCCAGGCCCGGCAGGGCAGGACAACCTGGCGCTTTCCGTAAACTTCAGTCAGAACCTCTCGGCCGTGGTCCTGGACTTCGCGACCTCCGATTTCATAACGCCCTCCCCACTCACGCTGACCGCTTATGAGAACTCGACATTGGTCGGTTCCAATACTCTGCCAGGACAGTTTTTGCCAGGATTCACTTTCCCGGAAGGCGAAATCGCCTTCGATGGCGCTATCTTCAACCAGATCGTGATTTCATCGACCGCAACCGATTTCGCAGTCGACAATATCAACGTCATTCCCGCGACAGCGGCTCCGGAACCTGCCACATGTGCCTTGCTGGGTGCCGGGCTTCTGGCGCTTGGTATTCCCGCAGTGCGACGGAAGTCTGCGCGCAAAGCGGTCATTAAGTAGCTTCCAGTCAACTTACAGGCCTTCCAAGAAAAAGACAAAGGATAAGAACATGAAAACCTCAACGCTATTCCTGCACCCGGCTGGATTCATAGCCACGGCTGCCGCACTCATCTCACTCTCTGCTGCGCCGGTCATTGCTCAGAATGTGCACAGCATCTTTCCACTTCTGCCGCCATCGGTATCCACCATCCCGTCAAACGGCGATGTGAATCCCTATGGTGTCGCGTTCGTTCCGAAGACAGTGCCGGCAGGCAGCGTTCTGCAACCGGGCGACATTCTGGTGTCGAACTTCAACAACTCCCAGAACCTCCAAGGGACGGGCACGACCATTCTGCGGGTGGATAAGGCCGGGAATACCTCCACATTCTTCAACAGCCCCGTTGGTGGTCTGAGCGCTGCCCTCGGTGTGCTTTCCAACGGCATCGTCCTTATCGGCAACGTTCCCACCGCGGACGGCACTGCGGCCACTGTGCAACCGGGCAGACTGGCCGTGGTGAATCAGAACGGCGTCTTTCTCGGTACGTTCGGCACGCCGGCCTCTGTCGACGGCCCCTGGGGCATGGCGATCCATGACACCGGGAACGGTGTCTCTGGCACTGCCCAGGTTTTTCTATCGAATGTTTTGAGCGGCGTGGTGACGCGCCTTGACATTTCGTATAGCGCAACGCAAATCAGCGCCACTGCTACGGTGATTGCCAACGGCTTCAGCCACCGCACCGACCCAGCCGCGCTAGTACTGGGGCCTTCCGGCCTCGCGTATGATCCCACCCACGACATCCTTTATGTCGCTTCTTCCACGGACAATGCTATTTACGAAATCCCTACCGCGGTTGCCACCCACGCCCCAGTTGCCGCCACGCTTCTTGTTCAGGACTTCACCCACTTGCATGGCCCGTTGGACGTGGCCATCCTGCCAAACGGTTATCTGGTGGTTGCGGACAGCGACGGCTCGAACGTGGATCCGAATCAGCCCAGCGAACTCGTCGAATACTCGTCGACTGGCCAGTTAGTTTCGCAGATGTCCATCGACCCTAACAACGGTGGCGCATTCGGGCTGGCTACCTACAACCTGGGATGGGGGACATTCCGCTTCGCCGCCGTCGATGACAACGCCAACACATTGAAGATCTGGACCACGGTCGCTCAGTAGAGAATCCAGCGACTTGTAACCAAACGCTCCGGGTTGCGACCGGAGCGTTTCTGTTATGCGATGACGGTGGCTTGTTCGACGGCCAGGGACACGTGTGATGATTGCGGGCTTGCGGATTGGCTCGTGGACGTTCATACTCCGACCATGACCCTCAAAAATGCGGCGCTGCTCGCGTTGATCGGGACTTTGATTATTGCGGCCCTTCGGGTGTGGGATTTCATTTTCACCACACTGGCTTTCGTGCGCGGGGCGGTTTCGGCGGCGGAATTTCTCGCGTCTTTGATCTATGCGTTCGGCGCCTGCAGCGTTGCGATTTTCTTCTTCGTTTTTCACAAGCGGCAGACGTAACTTGCTTTTTCCGCAGTCGGTCAGGAAAAGAATCTTATCGTAAGTGACCCGTTTGGGGCACGAGGGACATGCTGCTGCGCGTAGGGCGGCCTTGAGAGCAGCCGAATCACGCGACTCGTTCGTAGTTTTCCTAACAGAATCAATCGCTTTGGCGGCACCTTCATCGGAACCCCGCTCGACGTGCTTCATCATGCAACCAGATAGACTCCCAATCAACCGTTTACCGCGCATCGACTTGGGTTCGAATTTTCAAGTCCCGTTCCCTGTTGGTGTCGAATGCCGGCTTCGTTTCGCAAAAGAAACAGCGTTCGGTCGCCGTCGGACAAATTGGGTTGGTTCTTTCAAGTCGCTTCGCTGCTGGGTGGTCCTTCGGTCGGGTTGCATTTGCCGGGTGAGTTCGTTTCGTAGAAAACGGATCTGGCGAAAAGTTCGTCGCCTCCGAAACCGCGCCGGCCCGCTTGGTAGCTGCCAGCTTGAGTCAACTTTCTGTACTCGGTGGTTTGGGTCTTCCGAAAATGTGGCGCCGGCTGTTAGCCGGCCGGGCCGAGAGTCGTCTCGGCCTAAAGCGGGCCGTTTAACTCGCCCGCTGTAGTGCAGGGCACATTTTCATAGGCGGGGCGAACGGCGGCCGCTCATGAGAGTTTCGTTTGGACAAGTTAAAGGGGGTGTCTGGACCGGTGTTCTCGGCTTGTTAGTCGTCAGTCGGGTTCGTTTCGCAAAACAGCGGGGTGGGGCTTGGCTTCGTTTTTTTGCGGCCCCGCCGCGGCGGGGTTCGTTTCGTAAAAATGGTGTCGAGCCCAGGACTCGCCGGGCCGGCCAGCGCATAGAAAGTTTGAATCGTAGTTAACTCGCCTGTATTCAATGATTTGAGTTCGTCTGCACAAGGTTAAGGAGGCGTGTCGCGCCGCTACGCTCGCGCTTGTCGTTGCGGTCTGGGTTCGTTTCGCAAAACTGTGTGGTGGGGCTTGGCTTCGTTTTTTCCCGGCCACTTAGGGCGATGGTGCTTTGCGCTGCTGGGATTCCGGGACCCTGGTTCGGTCGAGCGGCAGCGCGTGTAGCGTCCATTTCACCAGCACGGTTTCGGGCAAGTAGCATTCCACGTCGTCGCAGGCCTGATAGCGGAAGTTGCCCTCGATTACCAGAGCGCCTCCTTTTTCGAGAATTGGCTTCAATTCGGCCGGGTCGCCAATCGTGACGGCCCGCAGCAGCCTGAAGTGGCCTTGAAAAACCGGAACACTCTCGTGAATGACTTCGAGCCGCATCACAGTGGAGGCGGGATACTCGACCGGACCGACATGATATCCGGCTCCGTCTGCAATGGTCCAGTCCACGGGGATGTAGTGCTGAATGCCCGGTGCGTAGACGTGCGTCTTTTTAGGCAGACCAACGGCGAGCTCCAAGACGATGTGCTGCCCAGTTGCCACGTCAACGTCGCTTGAGGAAGTGCTGATTTGAAGATGCTTGGCCGGAACAGTTTCGTGTCGGCCAGGTGTCTCAAGACCGAAACTCTTGATGAGGATCTGAGCCGCGGTGTCGCGCTGCTTGTAATCGTCTTCAAAGTATTTCGCAACCACTTTGCCTTCCGCGTCGAGCACGTAAATGCCGGGGTAGGGAACGCCCCAGACGGGTGTGGTCTTGTCGACGGTCTGGTTTAGAATGCCGTACTCGGTGATGATGCGCGAATGCGGATCGGACAGCAGCGAGAATGTGATACCTTGCCGTTCGGAGAATGCCTCGAGCACTTCCGGAGAATCGTAGCTAATGGCCGCGAGGCCCAAACCGGCCTGATTGATGCGGTCCTTGTGCTTTTCCAACTCGACCAGTTGGGCTTTGCAGAAGGGTCACCAGTCGGCCGAACGGTAGAAGACGAGTAGGGCGCCTTTTGGGCCGAGGACGGTACGAAGGGACTGAGTTTTACCAAACTGGTCGACCGTGGAGAAATAGGGTGCGGCCGAGCCGACTTCGGGACCGGTTGGGATGGTGGCGGGTGCTGCGAAAAGACAGGTTGCCAGAAGACCAGTTGCCAGGAGTCGGTTCATTCGGTGCCTCCTTATTGTATTCGCCCATCGCGCGAGTGCGGTTACGGCCGGCCGGGACACTTGTCCGGGGTCGAGAAAAATGCGTTGCCGAAAACAGGAATCACAAAACAAGAAAATAAAGTTTACTCCCGAGTAATCAACCATCTAACAGGTGCGCGCGTTGTTGGCCCGATCCGATTTTTCGCTTTCGTGTGCTAATTTCAGTCAGCATTTGTGAGTTATGAAGCCGGCCTAGACAGCCGGCTTTTTCTGTTGGAGAAGGGAATCGAAAATGTGGATCGAAACAGCATCGACACGAACGAAGCATAGGCTCACAACCTGGCAATTGAGAAAAAAAGTAGGGCTGTTCCTATCAGTCTTCAGAAGGCGCAACGATACTGCCGTCGCCAAACAGCCTACCGTCTTGAAAGAGACTACTGTCAGCCAAGCCACAGGTGTCGCGCGAGTTAGAGATGTGGGCGACGTTTTGTGGGATGTTCAGGAGACGCGCGCTACCAGGCACGGGTTCAGTCTGTATTTCGGCAGGCCAGCCGACAAAGATACAGCTTGTCATGGTCGCCGGGCGCGCCTGATTGTGACGAAGGCGCTCGAAGACTATTGGCAGGCAATACGGGCCACGGGGCATGGCGCACTATTTGATTTGCCGGCGAGCAAGAACTCGCTGCAGCGGGCACGACGGCAGCTTGGATTGCGCTATCACGACGATGTGAAGGCGTTTTGGACGGAGCGCATCGAGGATCTGGAGTCATTGCCCCCTCTCGAACTCGCCGCAAAGTATGAGGTTAATTCTGAAAGGGCTCAGTACTGGCGCCGGAGGCTGGTCGGACTGCGCGTCAAGCCAGTTGCATGGTGGCGAACACCGGAGATCCGCGCGATTCTGCTCTCCGACAAACCCCTCAGCCAGGTGAGCCAGGAGCTTGGGATCAAGCGGCACTATGCCTGCGAACTGCGCCGCCGGGCGAAGCGGATTTTGCCGTAGCTTGGTGATCGCCTTCTCTGGCTGCTTGTCCGCCAGAAGTTGCAAGAAATAAAGCAGGCCTAAGAGAGATGGCTTTCCCAGAAGCAAACTGAAGGCGGGGCGAGCGGCCACCGTCTAACTTTCCTAACTTTGCCTAAGCTCGCCTAAATTGTGCTCGTCGGCCGCCGGTCATGCCTTGCCGGAGTATCACAAACGCGCAAACGTTTCTCTGCGTGGCGCGTCTGTCGCCTCATGCCTACAATCTTCCGTACCAGCCTGTTCTTCCTTGCCGCGGGAATGACGTTTGCTCAATTCTCGCCAACCGCATTGCCTCCTAGCGGGAACAACCAGCGGGCGACCGTGACCCAAGGCATCGGACCTGTCAACGTTACCGTCGAGTATTCTAGCCCCGCCGTGCACAGACCGGACGGGAAGGATCGACACGGTCAGATTTGGGGCAAACTGGTGCCCTATGGGCTCTCGAACCCGGGATTCGCCAACAACCAGCCCGATCCATGGCGTGCCGGCGCAAACGAAACCACCGTCTTCGCCGTGTCAAATGACGTGACCGTCGAAGGGCAGCCATTGCCGGCGGGCCGCTACGGTCTTTTCATGATTCCGGAGGCGGACGAGTGGACCATCATCTTTAATAAGAACTCCTCATCCTGGGGCAGTTTCTTCTACGATCCGAGTCTGGATGTGCTGCGGGTGAAAGTGAAGCCGCAGAAACACGATTATCGCGAGTGGCTGGCTTACGAGTTCCCGGTTCGGCGCCCGGATGAAACCAGGGTCGAGATGCAGTGGGAAGATCTGGCGGTGGGATGGAACGTCAAGGCCAGCGTCAACGAGATCTACCTCACGCAGATTCGACGGGAATTGACCGGTGCCGCCGGGTTCAAGTTCGACGCCTATATGGCGGCGGCGCAGTTCTGTCTCACTGCGAACACCGACCTGGAGCAGGGGTTGAAGTGGGCCGATGCGTCGATCAATATGCCGTTCGTGGGGCAGACGAATTTCGACACACTCAGCACCAAGGCGTTGATCCTGGCGAAACTGGGGCGTGATCCGGAAGCGAAAACGATTATGGACGCAGCGCTGAAGCTGCCCAGCACGACACCCCTGCAAATCCACCAGTATGGAAGGCAACTATTAGCTGCCAAGAAGAACAGCGAGGCGCTGGCGATCTTCCAATACAACGCCGAACGAAATGGCGACGCGTGGCCCACGCATGTCGGCCTGGCACGCGGATATGCGGCGGTGGGTGACAACAAACAAGCCCTCGAACACGCTCAGAAAGCGGTGGTGCAGGCCCCGGACCCCCTGAACAAGAAGAGCCTGGAAGACATGGTCAAAGCGCTGCAACAGGGGCAGTCGATCCAGTAGGGCACCTAAGGAAACAGGCAGACGGAGGTTCGATCGACCCGGCTTACTTCAGACCCCGTGACTGTTCATAAGTGCCGAAACGGACTCTCCATCTCGCCGCTCCGGGATGCTTCGCGTTCCAGCGATCGGCTGACCAGATCCTTCGAGCCGAGCCCCACAGCAAGAGACAACGCAAGCGCAATTCCACCAAACAAGATGGTAAAGGCGATATATACGATGCGCCCTCCAATCGACAAATGATCTAGAACCATGGCCAATGTCAGCACCACGACCATCCATCGAACGCCAACGCTCAAAAGGCGGGCATACTGCAGATTCATGTTCACCGCGCCGATGAGCACGCTGCGTGAAAGAAAGCGGGCGGCGATCCCCCCACCGAACAATAGAATTAGTGCTGCAAATACGTTCGGCAGGTAGCTAAAAAGGCGTTGCGCGAACTCGGATGTCAGTGTTGCGTCAAACGCCGAGATGCCGATCAAGAGTCCGATCAACATTATGACCCAGTAGACCGCGCGGGTCAAAATGATGGTGGGCGTGACTGAAGGCGACCAGTCGCCAAAGCTGCCCAGTCCCCAGATGCTCACCCGCTCGTCGAAACGGAGCCGGCGTAGCGACCGGCGGAGCACAACAGTAAAAAGCCAGGCAAATAGACCAGAGGTTGCCAGTGCCACTATCAACGCCGCGACACCGGGCAAAAGATTCGCAACCTGCTTAATGACGCGAACAGTTGATTCGTTCAAAGCTTGTTGAACTTGATTCCACATGGCGCTCTCCTTTCCTCACACACTATGGGTTGAACCGATCCGGCCAACGCCACCGCGACACAAAATAGGGTTTCTCAGTTTCGTATGCGCCGCACAGGCGCTCCCATCGCTTTTGCACGGCGAGACTATCCACTGCCTCAACTCCGATGGCGTAAGAGGCGATCCACCCAAGGTATAAAGGTGTAAGGGATCGCAGTAAGTGATCGCGAGCTATCGTCCGAAGGCGATATGCCAGCGCAAAATCGTAAGTAATGCGCACCCACAGCTCATCGGGTATTCGAAATTCTTCCGGCGGGAGACGACCTACCTTTCTTAATTCAAACAACGCTGCCGGTGGCAGAACCAAGCCCCAGATCTCCTGTAGATTCGAAATGCCTAATTTGAACGGCTCGAGCAGCCGGGGCACGTCCACCACCACCGCCCCGTTCGAGAGGGGAGAAGCATTACCGAAGGTTGGCACCGGTTCCGACTTGCGGACGTGCTGCCAGAATGGCGCATCCCGTTCTATCGCGAAAAATAACGGATCTAAGACTTCGGCGAGAACGGAATCCAGGTTCTTCCAATCAACAGGAGGGTATATCCGTCGGCCTACGTGTGATTGGCACACCTTGAGGCCGCTGATGATCGCCTCGATACCGATTAGCGGGAATTGACGCATGCCGGCGCCCTTGGTCCGGCCTGAATCGGCTTGGACGACCCGCTCTAGAAGACCTGCAGAAAAGCCAAGATCCGGTCCCCACGGATTTTGGATCTGCTTCCCATAGACGGCACGCGTCAAGGGCGAGACAATGGCGCCATTCAGCAGGCCCTCGAATCTATTTGGCTCGTAACAGGGAGTTACAAGATCGAAGCCTCCATTTAGAATAGGCTGAACGAAGTTATGGACCCATTCAGGGGTCAGGCTCTCCGGCGCGGAGACAATGACCACGCACGCGCGGGCACCAAGCTTTTGACTTATCTCGCAAACAGACTGGTACGCACCGGATATGCTGGGCAGCAACGTAACTGATGAATCGGCGGAGGGTAAGGAATAAGGAAGTAGCTGTAGAGATTCGTCCTTATGGATATCTACAGGTTCCGGATCGGGTGCAGGGCCACTCGCGTCCCGAAATACGAGTGCCGTGCGAGTAGGCCCGGAAAGTCGTTCTAATCCTTTGCGTATGGCGGCAGCGATGGTGTTCAGGTTTGTGTTACTCTGCTGATCCACGAGACCCACAACCAGGTCGACTGATCCAATTTGCTCAATCTGGTTTGCTTGTGCCGGCAGTGTGTCCAATTTCGCCAAAGTTTCCCCTCAGGTTCCGATTGCCTTAATGGTCTATCAGGGTTGCGAGAGAATTCCTTCCAAAGGAATGCGAACCGATCCTTGCGGGTTGTTCAGCTCGTGCAGCAGCTCATTCAATGCTTTGTCCGTCACATGCGCCTGAAGCAGCAACTGGAACTCGCCAGGAGCAACGGGTAGATAGTTCGCGTTCCCGGAGGCCTCCCAGTAGGCCTGAAGGAAAACTCCGGCCGTCGTCCTTTCCCAAAGTCTCGCCCATGGAAGAAGGGTATCCCACGTCTCTGGCCGTCTTCCGGCGTGAGTCATCAAAGCAGCGTATGCGGCATAACTGAAAGAACGCAGCATAGTTGCAACGTCCTTGAGAGGCGAGTGTTTAGTCGTTCTCTGGGCAAGCGGCAAGGTTGGATCGCCTCCGAAGTCAACCACAAGGTACTCGCTTTTTGCCCGCAACACACTATTAAGTTGGTAGTTCCCGTGGATCCGTGTCCGGAGCGATCGCATTCCCCGGCCGTCCAAACCCTTGATGTTATCGAGAATCGACCGCCGGCGACCAAGCACTAACCCAGCAGGTTCAACTACGTCATCGGGCAATTGTGACAGGTTCTCCTTTAGTGCATCGAAGGCTTCTGACGCACGTTCCCTGAAGTCCGTCATCAAGCCATGAAGGTACTCAGAGGTGATCGGTTCCGGCGAGAAGGCTGGATCGACGGCGGCTGATCCGAGGGCCAGGTGCATTCGAGCGGTACATCGTCCCAAGGCCGCAGCTGAGTCAAGAGAAATGCCAATATGATCGCGTGCCAACTGCGAAACTGGCTGTTCAGAGAGTTCGAAGAAGTCGGGAGTTTCTTCTTTTTTAGTGTCCACCGGGGGGAATGCCACGGATGCGCAGTTTTCGTAATAGCGCTCCAACTCCTCCAGCATCCATTTCCAACCATCGCCCTCATTCGGCACCGAAAGTTGAAGCATGGCAAACGCCGTGGGCTCCGCGGCGTCCGGCGAATATTCGATGGAACCGGCATAAGGAGGTGTCGCATCGAACTGCATTTTCTCCGTCAGGTATCGCCCGATCTCAACCTCCGGATTGTTTCCGGGTTCATTGCGGCAAAACAACTTCAGCGTGAACTTTGCACTACTACGAGTAGTAAACAAGCCCCTTTGTTCGGCCGGCCAAAGCGGTGCATGCGTAGGGGCGTCTAACCCCGTTTTCGAATTCACAATGGCTGCGCCGGACAGGCCCCTCAGAACGCCGTGACGAGTGTGCAACTCACCACCGTCTTCAATCAGACTTAACAGGATGGCATAGACATTGTCGTCCAGAAGACCGTCGTGCAGGACGCCGTCGCCTTCCCGGCCTGAGATTGACGACAGCACGGCATTTGGCGTTGTACTGAGCACGCTTTCCGCCCTTTCACCGAAGCTCACCGCCGTCGAAATAAAGTAATTCGCCTCCGTGCCGTCCTCGTAAGTTACTTCGACAAAACAAAGTCCCGCATCGAGCCCTTCGAGGGCGGCCCAGTCCGCGACTCGGGCCGATCGAATGCTTCGTGCTTTTTTGCCGGATCGACAGTGCTTGGCCAGATACTCCGGCAAAACGACCCTCTCAAAATGGCCGAGCGCCGGTCCTTCGATTAAAGTAGTCCATCCGTCGGCAAGGTAAAGCCTCGACTCGTCCGCCTCTCCAGTCTGAACTTGTGGTCTGAATTCCGCCGATTCATGTAGTTCAAGCCACAAGAAACCATACGGAGCAAGAGTCAATCGGTAGGGCTGCTTGGTAATTCGTGGGAATTCCACATAGCCAAGCATTTCAACGGGAATCATTCCCTCCAGCGCCACCAAATCGAGGTCCACAGGTTGGGCGAATCGCGAGAGGTTCGCGACACAGAGGAGTTGTTCCCCGTCATATCTACGGAGGTAGGCAAGAATCTTTCGGTTTGCCGGCTGCAGGAATTCCAGCGTGCCTCTCCCGAATACACGAAACAGCTTGCGCAACGCAATCATGTTGCGCATCCAGTTCAATAGGGAAGCCTGATCGCTCTGTTGCGCCTCTACGTTAATCGCCTCATACCCAAACACTGGGTCGGTGATAACGGGGCTGTAAAGCCTGGCTGCCAGGGCGCGCGAAAAACCTGCATTGCGGTCGCCGCTCCACTGCATCGGCGTGCGCACACCATTGCGATCGCCAAGGTAGATGTTATCCCCCATGCCGATTTCGTCGCCGTAATAGATGATTGGCGTACCCGGAAAAGAAAACAGCAAGCTGTTCAACAGCTCGATCCGCCGCCGATTATTGTCCACAAGTGGCGCCAGGCGGCGGCGGATCCCAAGATTGATTCGCATCCGGGGGTCGGCGCTGTACGCCAGGTACATATAATCCCGCTCGTCATTGGTCACCATCTCCAGCGTCAACTCGTCATGGTTGCGCAGAAAGAGACCCCATTGACAGGCATCGGGAATGCTCGGCGTCTGCGCCATAATGTCAGTGATCGGCAATCGATCTTCCTGGCGAAGACCCATATAAATGCGGGGCATCAACGGAAAATGGAAGGCCATGTGGCATTCTTCTCCATCTCCGAAATATGGGCGGACGTCGGTGGGCCATTGATTTGCTTCGGCGAGGATCATGCGGTTCTCATAGTGCGCGTCGATTTCCGCTCGGATGCGTTTGATCGCGACGTGCGTTTCAGGCAAATTCTCGCAGTTTGTCCCGTCGCGCTCTACCAGATACGGGATGGCATCGAGACGTATTGCATCAACCCCGAGGTCCAGCCAAAAGCGCAGTGCCTTCAACACTTCCTCCATGACGCGAGGATTGTCAAAGTTAAGATCAGGTTGATGCGAGAAAAACCGGTGCCAATAGTATGCCTGCGCCACCGGGTCCCAGGTCCAATTCGACTTTTCCGTATCCGTAAAGATGATCCGGGCAGCCCTGTATTCCTCTGCCGTATCGCTCCAAACGTAGAAGTCACGCTCCGGAGACCCGCGAGGCGCCGTTCTCGCCGCCCTGAACCAGGGGTGCTGGTCGGATGTGTGATTGACCACCAGTTCGATGAGGACTTGGAGATTGCGGTCGTGCGCCGCCGCGAGGAAGGTCTTGAAATCGTCGAGCGTGCCGTAGCTGGGATGGACACCCAGGTAGTCTGAGATATCGTATCCGTCATCCTTAAGCGGCGAAGGGAAGAAGGGCAGGAGCCAAAGGCAGGTGACACCCAGGTCGCGTAGATAATCGAGTTTTTGGATTAGCCCGCCAAAATCACCGATACCGTCGTTGTTGCTGTCCTCGAATGCTTTGACGTGAAGTTCGTAGATGATCGCATCTTTGTACCAAAGCGGATCTGATGTGCTAGCGGTTAGTTTCACGCTTTTGGTCCGTTAAACTGATGCTCCATGAACTCGTGGACGATCGGCTTTCGGCGGGAGAGTTGGACAAGATCGGCGGTCATGTCAGTGATCGTCATTGCGCAACTCGCACCTGATAAGCTCCGGGCGACACCACCCAACTCGGGTTGAACTGGCTCGCCGCATCTATGAGATCCGTTTGAGAACACGTTTGTTTCGCTGCCGTACAGACGGCTAGGCGCGTTAACACGTCCCTCGGCGCCCGTAATATTCCCTGCGCCTAGGCTCCATGCAGACCTCTCCGGTTCAGCGGCGCTTTCGCTTTGGGCGGCGCACGTCCTGCTCCGACGAATCACTGCGCTTCAGCAAATAGCTGAGTCCTCCCGCGCGATACCACCGGTATCCGTACCCTTCAATCACGATGCAATGCCGGCCAGATTCGTCGGCAACGCTATGGTCCCCAGACAGCAGGTTTATGAGCCGTGCCCCTTGCTTTCCATCCAGCCCGACACTCAGCCGAACCTCGCGCGGCGCCGCGCTCAGGTTGTGAACAATCACAACCGAATTATTACGCCAGTCATACCGCAGCGCAAGAACGTCCGGGCCACCCGCACGCAACACCGAAAAGTCGCCCCATCCAATCTCCGGAACCTCCTTACGCATCCTGATGATGCGCTCCATCCAATTCAGCAGCGAGTTTGGATCTCGCCGCTGTTCTGCCACGTTGACATGCTCAAAACCGTAGACTCCTCCCGTGATCACCGGCAGGACGGGCTTTTCGGACTGGGTAAATCCCGCATGCGGCTCAGTGGACCATTGCATAGGTGTGCGCGTGCACTGCCGCTCGGGAAGCCGCAGATCGTCTCCCATACCAATCTCGTCGCCGTATCGAATTACGGGCGTGCCCGGCAGCGTCATCATGAGGCTGTACGCCAGCTCCAACCGCCTCCGATCACCTTGCAGCATGGGGGCTAGCCGGCGGCGAATGCCGCGGTTGTACAGCTGCATTTCTTCGTCGGGGCCGAATGCGTCGAAAACCGCCTGCCGCTGAGCATCTGTTAGCCTCCCTAGATCCAGCTCGTCATGATTCCGCAAGAACTGGCCCCACTGGGCGGTCGGTGGCCGGGGCTTAGTGTTCTTCAACGCCTTCACCAGCGGCCGGCTGTCCGCCGTTGCCAGAGCATAAAACAGATTCTGATTCACTTGGAAATTGAACATCATCTGCAGCCGTTCCCCGGCGCTTCCGAAGTATTCCAGATCCGTGTCGGGCAACACGTTCGCTTCAGCCAGGATGATGGCGTCCCCCTGTCGCCAGCTTAAGAACTCGCTGAACATTCGCAGCATCTCGTACTGCTCTTTGGGCTCACGCACCGTTGGACCCTTCTCTGCGATGACAAAGGGCACCGCGTCCATGCGAAACCCACACACTCCGAGTTGGATCCAGAAGCCCATGATCTTCAGGATCTCCGCCTGGACATCCGGATGCGAAGTGTTTAAGTCCGGTTGGAAATCGTAGAAGCGATGAAAGTAGTAATGCTTCGAACTCTCGTCGTAGCTCCAGGTTGACTTCTGAACTCCGGGAAACACGATGCCGTCGGCTGCATGCTTCGGTTTCTTCTTAGACCACACATACCAATCCCGGTACTTCGAATCCGGGCTGCTCCGCGCCTCGCGAAACCAAGGGTGCGAGTCAGAAGTGTGATTCACCACCAGATCCATCAGCACACGAATGCCGCGCTGCTTGCAGCCATGCGTGAACTCAACGAAGTCGCCGAGGGTGCCGTATCTGGGGTCGACGCCGTAGTAATCGGCCACATCGTACCCGCCATCGCGTCCCGGCGAGGGCTGAAAGGGCATGAGCCAGATTGCGCTGGCACCGATTCCCTGCAGGTAGTCCAGCCGGCGCATTAGACCCTTGAAGTCTCCGATTCCATCTCCGTCCGAGTCAATGAATGTCGCCACGGAAAGGCAATAAACAATCGCGTTCTTGTACCAAAGATCGTTGATCAAGTGAACTCCGGACCTGGTCCCCAATCAGTCGTTCTAATTGTTCTGAGTTCAGTTTACGAATCCCTTGGCGAGCGTTTCGCACTTCTTACCAAGCTCTCGAATGCTCTGAGAAGAGCGAAGTCAGGTGCTGCTCTTTGTCTACGCCGGGCGATGCTGTTGGATGGCCGCTAGAACTCAACCCCGCCTGTCCCTACCCCACCACTGCCGGTTTCGTTCGCTCTAACTCTTCAACCGCCAGATCCCGCAGGTCCTGCAGCAAACTGATCGACGGCACATCCAGCGAGCGAACTCGTGTATCGATCAGGCAGAGTGTCCCGACGCAGCTGCCGTCCTCCAGAATCAATGGCGCGCCTGCGTAGAAACGGATGCGTGGTTCATTGATCACCAGTGGGTTGTCCCCGAACCGCGGATCGCGCAGCGTGTCCGGAACAATCATGTTGTCGCGCTGATACACTACGTGCGCGCAGAAGGAAACGTCTCGAGGGGTCTCCCGCACGTTGGTGCCAAAGCAGGACTTCATCCATTGCCGGTCCCGGTCTACCAGGCTGACTAGAGCCACGGGAACGTCAAACAGCGCTGCCGCAACGCGGGTAATCCGGTCAAATCGAGGTTCGAAATCGGTGTCAAGAATTCCCAGCGCCTGAAGCGAAGTGAGCCGGCGATCCTCGTCCTCCGGGATCTGGGCCTTCACCCAGTGGCACGCCATGCGCAAAACCCAGGCGCGGACTTTGGTGCGAATGTAACTGGCAGTGAACGGCTTAACAAGCCATTCCGTGACGCCCGATTCCAACCCGCCGGCCCGGTCTTCCTTGGCCGCAACCATGATCACCGGCAACAACTGTTCGTCGGCCATCGGCAGCTGGCGGATCACCCGGCAAACCGCCAGGCCGTCCACGCGCGGCGGATCGTGCTCGAGAATCACCAGCGATGGGCGTTCCGTTTCGAGGAACCCGGGCACTTGCGACGGATCGGAAAAAGTCTGGAGCGGAAGGTCTTCTGCCTTCGCGGCCGCGGCGAATATCTTAGCCGACTCAGGATCGGATACAGCCAGCACCACAGATCGTCTTTTTCGCGCTGGGTCGATGGCGGCCTTGGCCTGATGATCTCCTTCGGGATTCTCCGGAAGGTGCACGGTGCCGGGGTTAACTTGGATTGACTGCCCTTCCGCAGCCGCGAATACTTCCAGGCTGGACCCTTTTTTCTTCAGGCCCGCGCGAATATCTTCCACCAAAAGATCAAGCGATTCGTCGTCCCGCAGCGGATCGTGATGCGTCAGAGCGAGCGTGGCCACGCCGGCATGCCGGGCAATCCGAACGGCATATTCCACCGTGCTGTGGCCCCAGCCGACCTTCGCCGGATACTCTTTCGCTGTGTATTGAGCATCGTGGAGCACCAGATCCGCGCCTCGCAAAAACTCCGAATGGCGCTCGTCCTCCCCGCCGATCTCTCCCTGTCCGCCGGCAAGCTCTCGTGAATGCGGTTCGTGATCGCACGAATACACCACTGTGGCGCCGTCCGCTTTGAGCCGGTAGCCTAACGTCAGCGCCGGGTGGTTCAAATAGCGCGTTGTGATGCTGACGTCATCGATCTCAAATGCGCCCTCCACCAGATCGTGATACCGAACCGTGGCGCCGAACTGCTCCAGCGTGATCGGGAAATACGTGTACTGCATCTGCCCCGAGAGTGATTCGCGAACGGACTGATCCAGGCCCTTCGGTCCGTATACGTCCCACTCACTGCCGGGCGCAAATAACGGTGCAAAAAAGGGCAGGCCTTGAATGTGGTCCCAATGGGTGTGGCTGATCAGGAGATGGCCGCGAACACCTTTCGGACTCTCCTTCAGCAGCTCTTGCCCTAACGCATGCGCGCCCGTTCCGCAATCGACGACGATCAGCGTCCCGCGCGATGAGCGGATCTCCACGCAGGAGGTGTTGCCTCCGTAGCGGGCCGTGGTCGGGCCCGGTTTGGCGATGGAGCCCCGAGTTCCCCAGAATTGTACGCGCATGCGCGAGAGTATCCTTCCGCACGATTCCTGGCGCCTGTCGCTTTGGCTGACTGAAACCGGCTCTTCTATTTTGAATCTTGGTTTTCTGCCAGTCTACACCCACCCACCAGTGACTCGTCGCCCTTGGCGTCTTTCATGTTTATGGCGCCGGCGTGATCCGGTAGAAACCGGAAGCGTGTGGCTTCACGGTGAATGCCTGGCCATTTTGCATGGTGCCCATGTCTTGCTTGGCCCAAAGGTCGCGCAGAACACACTTCGCCGGCAGCCCCAAGCCAGACCAGTCTATTTGGATGCGCTCGTTGCCCGAGTCGCCGATGTTGAATACCGCGAGGCACCTCGCTTTGGAGCCAGGGAGTTCCGCCACCCATGCCACCTGATTGCCCCTGGCGAACAACTGCTTGCTGGCGGACGCCCGCTGATTCACGGCCAACACTTCATCGTTGTTCATCAAGGAGAGGGTGAACGCGTCGTTGTCCGGCAGATGGCCACCGAACATCAGTGGTGAACGTGCGATAGACCACAGGGTTATGAGCGTGGTTTGCTCGTCGTGGGTCAGCAGGGACATGCGGGGATCGCCGCGTTCGGCGCGTATTCCAATGTGGCCGAGCGGCAGCATGTCGCCGTCGGGCCAGTGTCCCGGCTTAACGAACGGGTTCCAGATGTCGAAGCGCTTGAACTGACTCTCCAAGTCGACCCAGCGGTCCCAGAAATCGTCCGAGATGCGCCACATCTGCGCGTATTGCTGCAAGAACGCCGCTTTGTTCGCATTGCGTGTTCCCGGAGACAAACTCAGCACGATGGGGCGCCCACTCTTCCTGATCGAACTGCTCAAGGCGGCGATCTCCGTGCTGTGATCGCCGTTGGGAGGCATGCCGAACATGTCGTCCGCTTTGATAAAGTCGACGCCCCACGACTTGTAGAGTCGAACAATGGAATCGTAGTACGCTTGGCCGCCCTTGGCCACGTCGACGCCGTACATGTCGGTGTTCCACGGGCAGATGGAAGTCTTGTTGGCGATATCCGCCGCCGTCAACTTACTGTTCAGGATGGGGAGACTGGCATCCACGGCCTTGCGCGGGATGCCGCGCATAATGTGGATGCCGAAGAGCAGTCCCTGCGCGTGGACGTAATCGGCCAGCGGCTTAAAGCCATTTCCGTTCGCCGAGGAAGGGAAGCGATTGGGCGCAGGGATGAGGCGGCCATATTGATCCATGGCCAGATCCGCGTTGGGGCGGTAGCCGTGGGTCTTCGGCTGCAGCTCCGACCACTGAATGTCCACCACGATGTACTGCCAGCCGTGGCTTTTCAGGTTCTTAGCCATGTAATCGGCATTGGCCTTGACTTCGTTCTCCGTGACGGTGGTTCCAAAGGAATCCCAGCTATTCCAGCCCATGGGAGGCACGGGCGCGAGCAGCGTCTGCGATGCCGCCCAAACCGCGAAAGCGGCCAGCAGAAATGCCATCCCGGCAACTCTCTTAATAAGGAACATCCTCTGAACTCCTTGGGGCCGAACTACGATCGGAATAGCGGCGTCGAAAGCTAGGTTGATCTTCTCTCGGCCGCGCTGTAAGCGCTTGCAGGCGCGAATGGGAAGTATATTTCACGGGTCACAATGTGTCAATCGAGCCGACCTGCGGCACACACGGGGACGCCGCGGCCTGGAGCTGCGAGCACTTCCCGAGTCCGCCCAGGGCGGGCGAGGCGTCAGCCCGCCGCGCGCGGCGTAGCAGCGTCCCCAACGCAACCAAGCCCCCCGGTATTCTCAGTGAAACCGCACCTGTTGGCCGGAAGAAAGCGGCTCCGTGCTGGATTTGTCAATCGCCCGGGTGCCAGACACGTACTGCTCGCAGGCCAGGCTGGTTTGCGATAAGTTGGAATCAGCAGGTGCTGCTGGCAGGTGCCCCATGAATAAGTACGAGCAGCGCTCCCTCCAGGAACGCAAGGCCACCATGAAGGTGGGCCTTTCTATCTTTACCGCCGTCGCGGTCCTCCTCTTCGTCGTGTTGGTGCTCACCGGCTACATCGGCTCAATACCCACGCAGCCATGGCAAAAAGCCGCGGTGGTATTGGCCGCCGTAGCCCTGGTTTTCCGGCAATTGCAGCGGTTTATGCGCCGGACCGGTAAACCCAAGGTGGATCCGCAATCTGAACTCCATTTGAACGAGTAGCCCCAGGCCCGAATGTTAAGATGGTGAGTTGTCAGGCTCCGGGCTTCGTGCAATGGGCGGCTGTTAACCCCGCCAGGTCCGGAAGGAAGCAACGGTAGCGGCTTAGCTCGTGTGCCGCGGATCACCCGGGGTCTGGCATTTGTCCATCCTTCCACTTCCCATGTATCAGGTCATCGCCAGGAAATATCGTCCTCAGACGTTTGGCGAGTTGATTGGTCAAGAACACGTCAAGACAACTCTCGAGAACGCCATCACCAGCCATCGGCTGGCCCATGGCTACATCTTTTCCGGACAGCGGGGCACCGGCAAGACCACCGTCGCCCGCATTTTGGCCCGCTGCCTGAACTGCATTCAAGGCCCCACCACCAAACCCTGCGGCATCTGTGCCAGTTGCCTCGAGGTCACCGCCGGCAATTCGGTCGACGTGATAGAAATCGACGCTGCCTCGAATCGCGGCATCAATGAAATGCGCGAGCTGCGCGATAACGTCCGCTACCAACCCGCCCGCGACCGCTACAAAGTCTTCATCATCGACGAGGCGCACCAGATCACCATTGAGGGCTTCAACGCGCTGCTGAAGACTCTCGAAGAACCGCCCGAGTGGGCCGTCTTCATGATGTGCACCACTGAGGCGCACAAGATTCCCAACACCATCGCTTCGCGTTGCCAGCAGTTCAACTTCCGCTCGGTCGAATTCTCTGAACTCGTCACCCGCATGCAGTACATCGCGCGCGAGGAAGGTATCGAAGCGGACGACGAGACCTTCGCTGTGATCGCGCACGCCGGTGAGGGCAGTGTCCGCGACTCTCTCTCCGCTCTCGACCAGGCCATCGCCTGCTGTGGAAAAACGCTGCGTGTCGAGGACGTTCGCGCCCTGCTGGGTGTCTTCGCGGTCGACTCACTGCGCTCCGTCGCCGAGGCCGTCCTAGACCAGAATGGCCAGCGCATGCTCGAGATCGTCCAGGAACTCGAACGCAGTGGACAGAGCCTGCAGCACTACGTCCGCGAGTTGGCCCGCTACTGGCGGAACCTGCTCGTCGCGCGAATCACGGGTAAGCGCACTCCGCTCATACCGGCCTCGGAAAGCGAACAGCAGGCCTTGCTCGAAACCGCCCTCCGGTTTAGCGAAGAGGATTTAACTCGTTATCTCAACCTCACGCTCGATCTCTATCGGGCGTTGCAGTTCTCGCTGCAGCCGCGCCTGCATCTGGAATTAGGTCTGATCAAGCTGGTGCAAGCGGGACGCCTGCAGTCCATTGAAGAAGCGCTCGCCGGTCTGGGGACGTCTGCACCCACCCCTTCGAAGCCGAGAGAAGGCTCCGCAGTGGGAAGCCCGTCCATCTCCGCCTCGACTCGAACCACAGCGCCGCGCCCCTCGCCGTTTCAGGCACGCGTAGCCGCCACTGCTGCCGGAACGCCGATTGCAACGTCGGCACAGGAACCCGTGCGGCCGGTGGAACCAGCCGTGTTGGCAACCGCACCGTCCCCAACAGCCGCTGCAGTCTCGACTGGCGACCTGAAGAACGATCTCTCTGGTGCCCTTGCTGCTGCTGGTCTGGACTTCAGTGCCGATGCGCTTCGACAATCCGAGCTCACGCTTCAGGGCAACGATCTCTCCATTAAGGCGGCGAGGACCTTTGCCATGGCGTTGAAGGATCCGGGCGTCGCCAAAACGGCCACCGCGTTCCTCGGCAGGCCCATACGCATCAAGATCGAAGCCAGTGACGAAATGTCGGCCGTCGCGCCGGAACCCGCGGCACCAGCCCTGGAGCAATCCAGCTTCTCTGAGCGTGCGCTCGCACACCCGGGCGTTAAGAAGTTTCAAGAGCTCTTTCCCGACGCCCAGGTTCGGAAAGTGCGAAATTTGAATGAGCGAGGCTGACAAGCGAAAGCCCGGCGCCTCAACCCACAGGATCGAACATATGAAACTACCCGGCAACATGCAGGCGATGATGAAGCAGGCTCAGCAGATGCAGGCCAAGCTCCAGGAGGAGATCGCCGCCATTCGCGTCGAAGCCTCCGCCGGTGGCGGCATGATCACCGTGAAGATGGACGGCCAGAAGAATGTCCTGGGTGTCAAAATCGACCCCGAAGTGGCGGGTGACGTCGAAATGCTCCAGGACATGGTCATGGCGGCGTTCAATGAGGCGGCCAAGAAAGTGGATGAAGCCTCGCAGTCCAAGATGGGTGGCATGCTGGGCGGGATGGGGCTGCCCCCCGGACTCTTTTAGTCAACTCTCATGGCCGAGTTTGCCGAACCACTGGCTCGACTGATCGCCGAATGTAAGCGCCTCCCTGGCATCGGCCAGAAGTCTGCCCAACGTATCGCGTTCCATCTGCTCCGCACACCACGCGAAGACGCGGAGCGCCTTGCCCAGGCTGTCCTCGACATCAAAGACAAGCTGGGCCTTTGCGAGATCTGCAACAACATCAGCGATGGCGATCAATGCTCCTATTGCCGCGATCCGCATCGCGATCACACACAGATCTGCGTGGTCGAAGAGCCGCACAACATTCTGCCGGTTGAAACCACCCACTTCCGCGGTCTGTACCACGTGCTCCATGGCACTATCTCGCCACTGCGCGGCATGGGGCCCGAGCAATTGAAGATCAAGAGCCTCATCGACCGTCTCGCCGGCGCTGACGTTCAGGAGATCATTCTCGCCACCAATCCCACTGTCGAAGGCGAAGCCACCGCCGTGTATCTCTCGCGGCTTCTGAAGCCTCTCGGGCCACGCATCACCCGGATCGCCATGGGTATCCCCGTCGGCAGCGATCTTGAGTTTGCCGATGAAGTAACCATGTCGCGCTCGCTCGAAAACCGCCGCGAGATGTAGCTGTCAGTCGGGTGAGAGCGGAAACTCCGAAGCTCCCTCCCGCCTTTTCGATCGATCAATGAAAGCAATCAGTTGCGAGCCTGATGCATTTTGCTACCGTTCCGGTGCATATTTTTGCAAATAAACTGTATCTGATTAAGAC
>JBAUOG010000589.1:0-12266 GCA_049579625.1 Bryobacteraceae bacterium | reverse complement strand
TCTTTCGTGTGGTCCTTCGTTGCTTCACGCGAGCTCTTAGAAGGCTCTTCGCGATTCTGTTTTTCGGGCAACGAATCCTCGTCGGCGGGTGAGTTTCCAGATCCCGCTTCTGGGCTCTGCCCCGGAGCAGCCTTCACGGCCTCACTTGGCGGCGGTGAGGAGGTCGAGCGAGCAGGATCTGCTACCTGAACCGGTACCGGCGCACTTGGTTTCCAGTAGCGGCTCACCCACACGCCCGCTCCGATCAGGATTCCAAATACGAACGCCAAAGCCAGTTTCCTCCCGCTTTTGTTCTTCTCCGGAAGTAGATACGCTCGTTCGCCAGACTGTGGTCGAGGCGGCGGCAGCACCGGTGCAGCTGGCGTGTCCCGCTCCGGCAGGTGTGCTGGAGCCGCGAAAGCAGGAACTGCCGGCTGAGTTGGTAGCTCTAAACCGCCGGCTGCGACCACTGCCGAGGCTGCTAGAGCGTTGACAAAGTCGAGGCAGCTGGAGAATCGTTGCCCGGGCGATTTCGCCAGCGCCCTCGCTATTGCCTCGCTTGTTCCGTTGCTCAAGGCGGGCGCTACTTCCTTCGCTAGTCGCGGCTCTTCTTTGCAAATCCGGAAGTAGAGTGTGGCCAGGTGATCGGCATCAAAAGGTCTGGTTCCCGTCAGTAACAGATAGGCCAATACCCCCAACGCAAACTGGTCGACGCGGCCGTCGGTAGCGGCTTCCTGAATCTGTTCCGGCGACAAGAAGCGCAGCGCCTCTTCCCCAGGATCGGTGTGAGGGGAATACTTTGCCACCAGCCTGGCGACCTCGAAATCGGAAACGCGCAGGAGTGAGTCGTCGTTCTTCGTGTCCGGCGCGGGCGCATTCTCAACAAAAATGTTGTTTGGCCACAGCGCTCCGTGGATGACTCCCCGCCGGTGTGCTTCGTCGAGCGCGCTCGCCAATTGACGCAGCCAGTCGACGGCGATCCCGCTTGGTATCGCCGTCCCTGCCCTCAAGATGTCGGACAGCCGGGGAGCCTTAACAAAGTCGCTCACCAGGTGGACAAAATCGCGTTCTTCGACTACCTCGCGTACCGGGATCACGTGGCGATGCCGGAACCTAGCTTGAGCTTTTCCACACTCATGCAGAGTCCTTCGCAGCTCCCTCTGTTCGGCTTCATCCTCCAGAGCGGCGATATGAACGCTTCGGATCGCAACCGTAGTTCCGGAGCTATCCTGCGCGCGGAAGGTTGCACTAAGCACGCCACGATTCAACTCGCTCTCAATCTCGTAGCGGCCTATTTGCTGCACGCACCTCTATTATAAAGGCCTGTTTTTGGCCTTCCTGATTACTGCGCGCGGCCTTGAAATGGACCTTCGCTTGTTACCATAGGAACACCCAATGAATTTCGAAGCGATCCAGGAAGGCCTAACGTTCGATGACGTGCTGTTGCAGCCCGCCCACAGCGAATTGACCCCTGCCGAGGCCGATCCTCGGACTCGCTTTACGCGGACGATGGAATTGAATATTCCGATCGTTAGCGCGGCCATGGATACCGTGACGGAGTCGCACCTCGCCATTGCGCTGGCGCAACAGGGAGGCATCGGCATCATTCACCGCAACATGTCGATTGATCGCCAGGCTGAAGAGGTCGACCGGGTGAAACGAAGTGAAAGCGGCATGATCGTCGACCCGGTCACAATCGCGCCAGAGCGCAAGATTTCAGAGGCTCTCGAATTGATGGCTCGATACCGCATCTCGGGCGTGCCCGTCACCACCCACGGCAAGCTGGTCGGGATTCTCACCAATCGGGATCTTCGGTTCGAAACGCGCTACGATCTGCCGATCTCCGAAGTAATGACCAAGGAGAACCTGATCACCGTTCCTGTGGGAACCACTCTTGAAGATGCCAGGAATATTCTCCACAAACACCGCGTCGAGAAGCTGCTTGTGGTCGACGATAACTTCGCGCTAAAAGGGCTGATCACCGTCAAGGACATCCAGAAAAAGCTGAAATACCCCAACGCAGCGAAGGACGTCCAAGGCCGGCTTCGTGTTGGCGCTGCGATTGGCTCATCCTCTGATTTCCTCGAACGGGCCCAGGAGTTGGTCCGTATGAAGGTGGACGTGATTGCTGTAGACTCCGCACACGGCCACAGCCAGCGCGTTATGGATGCCGTCAAGAAGCTCAAGCAGCTTCTTCCCAATACGCAGATCGTTGCCGGCAACGTCGCATCGTTTGAAGGAGCGAGGGACCTGATTCGGCTGGGCGCCGACGGCGTCAAAGTCGGCATTGGGCCCGGTTCCATTTGCACCACGCGCGTAGTTAGCGGCGCAGGCGTGCCTCAGATCACTGCAATCTCTGAATGCTCGCGCGCTTGTAAGGATGCTGGTGTTCCGCTCATTTCCGACGGCGGCGTGAAGTTCTCGGGCGACGTAACGAAAGCCGTTGCCGCCGGCGCGGATTGCGTCATGATCGGCAGTTTGTTCGCCGGTACCGATGAGAGTCCGGGAGAAACCATCCTTTTCCAGGGCCGCACCTTTAAGAGCTACCGTGGCATGGGATCGATGGGCGCCATGACCCAGGGCAGCTCAGATCGGTACTCCCAGGATCCGAATGGCAAACTTGTGCCCGAGGGTATCGAAGGGCGAGTCCCTTACAAAGGCCCGGTGGCCGACCTCACGTATCAACTGGTCGGCGGTTTGCGCGCGGGTATGGGTTACTGCGGTTGCCGCACCATCCCGGAACTCCAGGAGCGAGCCAGGTTCCTCCGTGTCACAGTGGCGGGTCTCCGCGAAAGCCACGTCCACGACGTCATCATCACCAAGGAAGCGCCGAACTACCGTCTGGAATAGTCGTCGCTGTTTGCGGTCGTTAGGTCGGTGGCGCTTCTGAGTCGGTTCGGGTGACCGTCGCCTCGGCTCTCCCGTGGCCGAAACGAATTCGGACAACCTCACCGACACCCGTTTCTTCCGCGTCCAGCAGCACCTGACCTCCTTCTGTCTCAACAATGGCGTAACCGCGAGCCAGAATCCGCAGCGGGCTTAATTGCGACAGGTGAGCTTCCAGCGGTTCGAATTTCCGCTGGCGCTGGTAGATCGCATTTCGCATGAGCGTTACCAGGCTTCGCTCAGCCGTTGTTGCTGCTTCACGAAACCGCGCGAAGCGTAGTCGCAGATCCATTGTTCTCAAGCGTTGAAACAGGGCGCTTAACTCGCGGTCTTTTGTCGCCAGGAACGTTCGCTCCGTCTCACGCAACCGGTAATCGGCGTCATCCAACTGCTGTGTCCGCCGGCCCAGCAAGCGGTGTATCACCGTCGCAGCTCGTTCCAGACCCTGTTGCCTCGATTCGCGAGAACACAGAATCAACTTGTAACGAATCCCCTGAATGAGCCGGGCCCGCGCGGCGTCTACCAGATCCACCACGCTCTCACGCGTGCGAATAACGATCTCTGCCGCCGCCGACGGCGTCGGCGCCCGCAGGTCAGCCACGAAATCAGCGATTGTGAAATCAGTCTCGTGGCCCACGGCCGAGATCACCGGCACTGCCGAAGCGGCAATCGTTCGGGCCACCGCTTCTTCGTTAAACGTCCATAAATCGCTTAACGAGCCGCCGCCTCGAGCCACAATGATCACGTCCGCCCAGCCGCCCTGGCTGAAGTGCTGCACGCCCCGGCAAACCTGTTCCACCGACCCATCGCCTTGCACCAGGGCAGGGAACAACCGGATGTGCAGCCCGGGAAAACGGCGCTCTAATACGTGCAACATATCGCGGATCACCGCGCCAGTCGGCGAAGTGACGATGCCGATTTTCCGCGGAAGCGCCGGCAGTGGGCGCTTGCGTGCCGCGTCGAACAGACCTTCGGCATCCAACTTCTTCTTCAGTTGCTCAAACGCCAGCTGCAACGCACCCGCGCCGCGAGGCTCCAGCAACTCCACAATAAGTTGGTATTCGCCTCGTTCTTCGTAGACTTCCACGTTGCCCCGTACCAGGGCGGCCAATCCATCTTGCGGCCTGAATTTGAGCAACCGGGCATTGCCTCGAAAGAGAACGCACTTCAGCTGGCTCTGCCCATCCTTGAGGTTGAAGTAGTAGTGACCGCTGGTCGCTTGCCGGCAACCGGAGACCTCGCCAGTCACCCAGACCGCACGAAATTCTCTTTCGAACAGTGCCTGGATTTGGCCATTCAATTCGCTGACGCTATAGATGCGCCGCGTGGGTTCAAGCGAAAGACTCAATTGGCCGGTCGCTGGGCTGGTTTCTCCAAACACTCTGATTTGTTCCGTCTTTCAAATCTACTTGGTTTTCGCGGTTGCTCCGCCGTCGACGATTCGTTATTCTTTAACCGGAAACAGCCGGACGCTACGTCGCGTTTCAGCGGGTCGATGGCTCGACGTGGCGGGCCTCGGGGCCCGATCCAGTATTGTCCCACGCATGGAGGTTTAATGAATCCGAAAGAAGTTCTTGATTTCGCCAAGAAAAACGACGCACGTCAAGTTGACATGCGCTTCACCGATCTGCCGGGGCTTTCCCAGCACATCTCATATCCCATCAACATGCTCGACGACGGCTCCTTCGAGGACGGCTTCGGCATCGACGGGTCCAGCATCCGTGGGTGGGCGGCCATTAATGAGAGCGACATGCTCATTATTCCCGACCCCACCACGGCGTTTATGGATCCATTTGCCGAAACCCGGACCCTGGTGATGTTGGGCGAAGTGATTGATCCCATAACTCGCCAACACTACGATCGCGATCCCCGTTGGATTGCCAAGAAGGCTGAGCTCTATCTCCAGAACTCGGGCGTTGCCGATACTGCCTTCTTCGGAGCGGAAGCCGAGTTCTTCATTTTCGACAACATCCGTTTCGATCAGAACCAGCATTCGGGGTATTACTTCATTGACGCGGAGGAAGGCCGCTGGAACTCCGGCCGCGAGCACAACAACCTCGGGTATCGTCCGCGTTACAAGGAAGGCTACTTCCCGGTCCCGCCGACCGACCACTATCAGGACCTTCGCAGCGAGATGGTGGCCACGATGATCGAATGCGGCCTCGCAATCGAATGCCATCATCACGAAGTCGCAACGGGCGGTCAGTGCGAAATTGATCAGCGCTACGACACGCTCGTGAAGTCGGCCGATAACATGATGCTCTACAAGTACATAGTCCGGAACGTGGCATATCAGTACGGCAAGACGGTCACGTTTATGCCCAAGCCGCTCTTCGGCGACAACGGCAGCGGCATGCATACGCACCAGAGCCTCTGGAAAGAGGGCAAGCCTCTCTTCGCCGGCGACGGCTATGCTGGCCTTAGCCAACTGGCCCTCGGTTACATCGGCGGCTTGCTGAAACACGCCCGTGCGCTTTCGGCGATCATCGCCCCGACAACGAACAGCTATAAACGCCTGGTCCCGGGTTATGAAGCGCCGGTCAACCTGGCCTATTCCAGCCGCAACCGGTCCGCTGCGGTTCGGATTCCAATGTACTCCGCAAGTCCGAAGGCGAAGCGGGTCGAGTTCCGCCCTCCCGATCCTGCTTGTAATCCCTATCTAGCCTTCGCAGCGATGATGATGGCCGGCCTGGACGGTGTCATCAGCAAGATCGATCCGGGCTCCTCGCTCGATAAAGACATCTACGACCTGTCGCCTGAGGAACTGAAGATGGTTCCCTCCATGCCGGCTTCGCTCGAGGAGGCATTGAATTGCCTGGAGGAAGATCATGCCTTCCTGCTCAAAGGCGAGGTATTTACAGCCGAACTGATTGAGGCATTTGTCAGTTATAAACGAAAAGCGGAGGCCGATGCCATCCGCCTTCGTCCGCACCCTTACGAATTCGCCCTGTATTACGACATTTAGGGCGGCTGCGACTCGCATCTGCTTGCCGCGGAACGGCTCTTTGCGCCGGCGCCGCGGCAAGCAGCGCATGATATTGGTTTCGACAACGATATACTTGAATCGGTAGACCAGGTTGTCTAGCAGGCTGATCGCAGGGTCGGCCTGACCAATATGTCGCCCCAGTCGGACGAGCGCCTACAGTACGCCCAGCTCTCGACCAGCAACGCGCTGGCAGATCTTCCCCTATCCGTTCAACAAGCCATCGAGAACTTTGGCCAATCTTCCCCTGACCCCGATCGGGTGCTGCAGTACGTTACAGAGTTTCGGTCCCGCCACGCGACCTTGTTTCGAAAACTCGCTGGCGAAAACCCGCAGCGGCTACAGTGGCTTTTGACCATTTTCGGCTACAGCCACTTTCTCTCTGAGGAACTGCTGCAACATCCCGAATGGATCCTGGACGTTTCCGATCTCTACCGCGTGCTTTCCGTAGCCGAATACCGGGACCGGCTACTGACCTTGCTTGCGCGCCGTCACTCCTCTTTTTCCGTCACGCAGGAGTCCGGCCGGGCCACAGCCTTGGACCTTGCCCTATTTCGTCGGCAGGAGATGCTTCGCATCGTGCTACGCGACGTCCTCAATCTAGCTACTCTTTCCGAAATCGCCGAGGAGCTATCCAACCTGGCGGACGCAATTCTCCACATGGCCCTCGCCTCGGTAATCGCCGAGGCCGGACGGCGATTTGGACTTCCCTCCTGTCCGGCCAGCACTGGGAGTGTCGCACCTTGCGGCTTCTCGGTGATTGCACTGGGAAAGCTGGGGGGGCGGGAACTGAATTACAGCTCGGATATCGATCTCATGTTCCTTTATACCGGCAACGGTGAGACCACCGGGCCGGACGTCGTCTCCAATAAGGAATTCGCCAAACGGGTAGCCAATCGCTTTACCGCTCTGCTGTCCACCTACACCACGGACGGCCTGTGCTACCGGGTCGACTTGCGTCTTCGCCCGGAAGGAAGCCTGGGTGAAGTCTGCATCTCGCTCGATGGCGCGCGCGATTACTACTCGAAACGAGCACGCGATTGGGAACTGCAGATGCTCGTCAAGGCTCGTGTCGCGGCGGGCGACTACGCCACTGGTCACGCGCTGCTTGAGTTTGTGGAACCGTCCATTTACTCGACTACCCTCGATTTCACCGCCATCGAGACCATGTCCGCCACCCGTGAGCGGATCAGCGAAAAGCTGGCCGGCAAGCGTTTGCTCCCTGGCCAATACGACGTTAAACTCACGCGGGGTGGAATTCGCGACATCGAGTTTCTTGTCCAGTGCCTCCAGCGGCTTCATGGTGGCCGCGAGCCGTGGGTTCGCCATGGCGGCACGATGCTTGCACTGTCGCGCCTGTTAGACAAAGACCTGCTCTCCGTCAATGAGTATTCACGCCTGGTTAACGCGTATCAGTTCTTGCGTCACCTGGAACACCGCCTCCAGTTTGAAGACGATCGCCAGACTCACACCCTTCCGACCAATCCCTTCGAGTTGGAACGAGTGGCAAAGCGAATGCCCGCTCTTCGCCAAGTGACACCTGGGGTTGAACTCTCCAGTCAGCTCCTTATGGATTTGAATGAGCATTTGGAGAATGTTCAAGCGATCTACGATCGGATTGTCCATGCCCAGCGGTCGTTGGCGAACTCCGCCAGATCCCTGGACGCGCCTGTCGTGACCGCGGTGGTTGCCGCGCCGCCTCTGGCCCCCGAAGACCAGGTGAGAGTTATCTCCAACCCCGTTGTTGACTCGCTCGAACAGCGGGCGCCAAAGTTGGCGGAGCAACTTCGGCACCGTGGCCTTCGTCGCGCGCGCCCCGCCTTTGAACATTTTCTGGAGTCCTTGCTCGCGGACCCGGCAGCGTTGGACCTGTTGGACTCCAACCGGTTGCTGACAGATTATGTCATGCAGTTGTTCGAAACCAGTCCATTCCTGTCGGAACAGCTCATGCGGCAGCCAATTTTGCTGGAGGAAATCCGCCGTGTTTCCGATCATCCTCTAAAGCGATGGTCGTTTGAGGGCCTCGCCGCCCCCTTAAACGATATTGCCGCGCTGCGCCGCTTTTACCGGCGCGAAATGGTTCGCATACAGGCCATGAGCATATGCCTTCCCGAGCCTGTCTTCGAAACCCTCGATCGCACCTCGGCGCTGGTCGAATTCGTTATTGCCCGCGCCTACCGCATCACGCTCGAGCAAGCAATTCAGCACGGCCAGCGTCGCACGAGTGCGTTAAAACCGTTTGTCGAGCCGCGTGACGAAATGATGGTGGTGGCCCTAGGCCGGCTCGGGATGCGCGAATTTGATCTGTCATCCGATGCCGATCTCCTGTTCATCATCCCGGATTCGGAGTTGGAGCGGCACAAGTTCTGGACCAGGGTTGCCGAGCATCTGATCGAGATTCTCACCGCCTATACCGGCGACGGGACGATTCTCTCCATCGATACCCGGCTCCGGCCGAACGGCCGCGAAGGGCCGCTGGTTCAAACGGAGTCAAGCTATCGGGAGTACTTCACCACGAAGGGCGAGGCCTGGGAGGGAATCGCCTACATGAAGGCGCGCGCCGTTGCGGGTGACTCCGAACGTGCCTTGAACTTCCTCAGCGAACTGCAAAAGATCGATTGGCGCCGTTATGGACAGGGCGGCCGGTCCAAACACGACCTGCGGCAGATGCGTCTCCGCTTAGAGCGCGAGCAGGGCGGCGCGAGTCCGCTGAAGGCAGGCCGCGGCGGCTACTACGATGCCGATTTCATCCTCATGTACCTGAGACTGCGGGGTGCCGGTCTCTTCTTCAAAACCTTGAATACGCCCGAGCGGATTGACATTGTCGAGAAAATGGGTCATCTTGACCGCTTTGATGCCGAGTTTCTCCTGCATGCCACCACCTTCTACCGGGCGCTCGATCATTCCATTCGACTGGTCACCGGCCATGCGGAAGGAAAGCTCCCCTCGTCTCGCGTGGAACTCGAGATGGTTTGCGAACTCCTTAACCGTTGGACGCCTGAATCGCGGCGCTTCACGGACATTGAGGCCGAACTGGCAAACCTTACCGATCGGACCCGGGGCGTATTTGAAAGGATCTTCAGCTAGTTTGTAGATCAATGTAGGCGCACGGCGTCTGGTATGTTTGAGGGTACTTGTCAAGCCCAGCCTTTTTTTCATCAGATCTCCAGAGCCGTCCTTTTCGCGCGTTAGTGTCTGTCGTTATGATCAGTGTCTTGCTGCCGCTTTCTTCGGCGCTGTGGGCCTTTACTGAAGGCGTCAATACTCCCGACGCCGCCATGAATCGTCTCTATAACTTCGATTTCATCGGTGCGCACCGGGTTCTCGATGCCTTTAACGCGGCCCATCCCGACGATGCCCTCGGCCACGTTCTGCAAGCGGCGACTTTTATGTTCAGCGAATTCGCCCGCCTCCAGATCCTCGAAAGCGAGTTTTTCGAGGACGACAAGAAGTTTGCAGAGAAGAAGGGCCTTCACTACGATCCGATTGTCCGTCAGCAGTTCTACGGCGAAATCGATATTGCACGCAAGCTCGCGCTCGCCAAACTGGCGAAGGATCCCAACGATCAAAACGCACTGTTTGTGATGACCATCTCGGGCGGCCTGCTAACCGACTTCACTTCCCTCATCGAACGAAAGAACATCGCGAGTCTTGGCTACGCCAAAGAGGCGCAAGCGTACGCCGTGCGACTGCTGGCCATCAATCCCAACTACGGCGACGCCTATCTCACCACTGGGTTTAGTGAGTATCTAGTCGGCAGTCTGCCTTTTTTTGTCAAGTGGTTCACTCACTTCGACAACACCGAAGGCAACAAAACGGAAGCGATAGCCAAACTGCAAAAAGTGGCGAAGACAGGACACTATTTGGCGCCTTTTGCCAAAATCCTGCTTGCCATCATCTATCTCCGCGAAAAGCAGCCTCTGGAGTCGGAAAAGCTCTTGAAAGAATTGAGTGCCGCCTACCCTGACAACCCATTGCTCAGGAAGGAACTGGCCAAGGTTCAGCGGGTTGCCCTCACCAGCGGAAGCTAGCCTTGGCCGCCGATTCGGAACTGGGATATCAGGCGGTGCGGCCAACCACAAACAACGTCGCGTCGTCTGCTTTCTTTGCCCCGTAGCCAAACCGGGTGAAGTCGTCGCGGCAATCAGCAAGCAGGGTCGAGGCGATGACCACTTTGTGGTCGCCCGCCAGGTTTCGTATCCGTTCGATCCCGTACTCGTCGCCTCGCAAGTCCGTCGCCTCCGATACGCCGTCCGAGTAGATCACGATGCCATCGCCTGGGTTCAGACGTAACTCTGTAACCGCGAATTCTCCGTTGGCAAACATGCCGACGGGCACGTCTGAGCCTTCCAGTGGGGCTACGGCTCCGCCGGTTAGAACGAGCGGCGGCGGATGGCCCGCATTGGCCAGTTCAACTCGGCCATCCGGAAACGCATGACCGCAGACCAGGGTCGCGTAGTGGGATGGAAGCGTGCTTTCTGAGAATACCCGGCTGGCGCGTTGCAGCATGCAACTAAGTGGAAGCCTGATCGGCACTAGCGATCGAAACATGGCGTGGAGGTGTGCGGTGAGCATCGAAGCAGCCACGCCCTTTCCGGAGACATCTCCCACCATAAAGTAAAGACCGGAATCACCTCCGGCATCAATCACATCGCAATAGTCGCCGCTCACAATGCCGGCCGGCTCGTAGTGATAGCAAATCTGCCAACCGTAACGATCCAGATTTTGATCGGGCAGCAGGCCGCGCTGGACTTGAGCGGCCAATTCTAGGTCGTCCTGCAGGGCATCCAACTCCTGCCGGCTCATATGGTCGAGGCAGAAGCGTACCAAGGGGTCGGCGATCAGACGGTCGCCCTCAATAGTTTCGTGGCAGGACTCGCACATTCCGAACGAGCCGTCCTCCATCCTTCGCAGCGCGTCATCGACTTCGTCAAGCAAGGATCGCAGATGACCGTTACCGTCCGCCCGATCTTCTGCGCGTTTGAGCTTGGCCCGCCGGTCGAGCAACTGCTCGCGCATAAACCCATTCACTACGGTTGCCATAGCGGGACTCCGATCGGCGGTTTGATGCTTGTCGGGCAGAAAAAGTTGTCACTTGCTGGGCGAATGAGCCCAAGAGTTTGCGCGCCTCCGGGAAAATGTTTCGGCAGCCAAGTTGCGCTCGTATGACAAGCCTGCTATCCTACGAGTTAGCAATTTCACCTTGGGAGGCGAAGGTGTGTTCGGAATTCCGGACGCAGCCTAAGCCGTTTGGACCAGTCACACTATGAGTCAAAAGCCCGGTAAGAAGTATCAAGCCGCGGCTCAGCAGGTTCAAGTAAAGCCGTACCAACTCGCTGAAGCCGTTACGCTCGTTCAAAAAATCAAGTTCACGAAATTCGATGAGACCGTCGAGGTGCATTTGCGCCTGGGCGTGGATCCGAAGCATGCCGACCAAATGGTCCGAGGCACAGTCGTTTTGCCGAATGGGCTCGGTAAATCCAAGAAGGTGCTGGTGATCGCGTCGGGCGACAAGATTCGCGAAGCGCAGGAGGCGGGCGCCGATTTCGCCGGTGGGGACGAGATGGTCGCCAAAATCCAGACGGAAAACTGGATAGACTATGACGCCGTCATCGCGACGCCGGACATGATGCGCTCCGTAGGCCGGCTCGGCAAGGTGCTTGGTCCCCGCGGCCTGATGCCCAACCCGAAAACGGGAACAGTGACGACGGATGTCGTGAAGGCGCTGCTCGAAATCAAGGCCGGCAAGGTTGAATTCCGTGTCGACAAAACAGGCGTGGTGCATGCGCCGGTCGGCAAGGTGAGCTTTGCGAACGACAAACTTCTGGAGAACGCGAGCAGTCTGATTCAGGCTGTGATTAAGGCAAAACCCTCGGCCGCTAAAGGGAAGTACGTGAAGAGCGCGACGCTGTGTTCGACGATGGGTCCGGGTGTTCAACTCGACGTGACATCGTTTAACGCCAAGGTGCTGTAGCGCCGGCGAAGGGCAAGGGTTAAGGGACGAGGCGGACGCCGTATGAAGAATAAAGACGATAAAAAGAAAGACCTGGAAGCGCTCAAGAAGCACATCGAAGAGAACAAGAACATCTTCGTGACCAGCTACGAGAAAATGACAGTAGCCCAGGACAATGAGTTGCGCCGCACCATTCGTGAGGCGGGCGGCAACTATAACGTTGTGAAGAACAACCTGGCGGCAATCGCGTCCGAGGGAACAGCGGCGGCGAACCTGCTGAGCGATCTGAAGGGAATGACGTCGCTGGCGTATACCTCGAAGGATCCGGTCGCGCTGGCGAAGGCGCTGACCAAGTACGCGAAGGACAACCCGGTTTTCACGTTTAAAGCCGGTATGGTGGAAGGCCGTGTGATCGACATTAAAGCGATCACCGAACTGGCTGCCATGCCACCCAAGGAAGAAATC
>JBAUOG010000588.1:0-6334 GCA_049579625.1 Bryobacteraceae bacterium | reverse complement strand
GGGTTCAGCCTGACGGACCCGGCGAATGCGGCGTCGTTGACCCATTCGCTCAGGACGAACTCATATTGGTTCTCGATGCTCGAATTGATGAAGTAGCCCAGCAGCCCGCGCTCGATGCCATCGTAGGGTTGCGGCGGATCATACGTCGGGCCGTATGGCAGGCCACGCCGGATCAGCCGGTGCGTGTTGTTGCTGCCGCCAGGATGACCCTGGCCGGCGACCGGCTGGCCGCGGGGGTTGATACGGCGCATGTGCGCGCCCACCGGACAACGCAGTCCCTTCGGATCACCCGAGCCATCCGCATTCACATACTCGTAATTGTTCAGCTGATCGAGCGGAATGCCGCCCGGCGGGCTGTCGGTGTCGGGAGAGAGCTCCAGCGGAACGCCGTTCCGCCAGCGTCCGCACATTTTGGCGGCCAACAGTTCGGGGTCGATCTTGTCCTTGTTTGATTGCAGAAAGTTCTCGAATCCCACCACGTCCGTCTCAATCTTCTTGAAGACCGCAAAGCTTCCATTCAGTCCGAGTTCGCGAGGCTCCGGCACGAAGTAGTTTTCAGCGTGGTCCTGCAGCACGAACAACCAGGACTCGCAGGGCTGCTGATGATCGGGCGGATAGTGTTCCGGACCGCCCCGAATGGTGGTCATGCTGATGCCATCCGTGTAGCCAAACGGAACCTTGGACGTGAAGGTGGGCCTCCCATCCACCATCTCCATCAACGCCATGCCGTCCGTCCGCCAGATCTCCTGAAAGGCGTCGCCTTCCGCAAACAGCGCGGTTAGCCGGTCGGTGTAACTCGTCATCGCGTCCGGGCTGATGGCATGCAGCGTCACCAGCACGTGATCGCTTCCGTTACCGAAGCCGCCCACCCAGTTCTCCGGCCCGCTTCGTCCGGTATCGCCCACCCGTTTCGCTCGGGCCGCCGCGCCTTCCGTGAACGCGCCGAACGACTTGAACAAGAGTGCCGGCACCCGGTCCTTGACCTCCAAAGCCACCAATCCCGGCCAGGTGATGCCCACGTTGAGGCAGTAATCGGGCTTGCGGCGTGGAGCTTCGGCGGCATTGTCTCCTGGTCCCGGCGCGAACCCGACATGCCAGTCTTCCGCCGTCGTGATCTGCGGCGAGTCTGCCTCATTACCGCTCACCAAATGTCCGAGCAGCTTGCGTGCCGCGGCGGGCTCGCCCACCGTTAGCAAGAAGTGCCGCACCATGGGCATCCGGTAGCCGCGCAGGATGAACCCCTGAATATCAGCCAGGTCGAGCATGGTCTTGGTGCTGGACTTAGCATCGGCGCCATGCTCCGGCTTCTCAGCCACTTGGCTCTCATGGCTGCTTCGCCCGAATAGATGACCCAGCAGGCCGCCTTCTTTCCCGTGTTCCTTGTTGTCCTGGCTCATTGCCTATCTCCCGCCGTCCTCGCGACCGTCTTATGATTTGCTGTCCGCGATGAGCGCCTTGATGTCCTGTACCGAGAGGCCTGGGTATGCCTGGTAGAACCCGATCGGGGTGCGGTTCGCGCCGGCCGCAAAATCAATGAACTCCTGGAGGTGCTTTCTGCACGGTGAGGGCGGCGCGCCTTTGGTGAACTTGAACAGCAGATCGAACACTTCTCCGATGTTCTTGGTGAAGTCCGCAATGTACTTTTCGAAGTCGCCGTCGTAGACCGTGAAGAAACCGATCTGGTTGTCCTCCAGCGGAATGAACTGGGCGAAATGCGGTGTGCCAACCGTGTCCAGGTCCTTCGTGATCCCGCGCCCCCGCGCCTTCAGAAGCAGCTCCGTCTCAAAGAAGGCCAGGCGGGATTTGGCGGGCAGCACCACCAGGAACGGGTTCAGTTCGCCGGCGCCAACCACGTCCGCGGCAGCCGCCATGGCTTTAATCTCCTTGACGGTCACATCCGGGTAGGCGGTGTAGAGATTCAACGCATGCAGTAGATGTTCCGCGGCCCACTCGACGAAGGCTGGTGGGTTCGAGGCGATCGGAGTGGCCGGCGGATCGGTCACATGCTTGAAAATGGCATCGAAAATCCGCCCGGCGTGAACGGCCAGGTCAGTCATGAGCTGGCTGAATTCACCGTCGAAATCGCCCAGGAAGAGCAGCGTCTTGTCGCTCAGAATCGCGAAGCGCGAGTAGTGGATGGTGCCGATGCCATCTTCCGCCTGGAACAGGGCAGGCATCAGTGGCGGGAGCTCCTCCGCAATGGCCGTCGCATCCGCGGGCGACTTCAACGGAAAACCAAGTGTAAAGTGATTCTGACTCATAGTGATCTCCTGTCAATTGTCTTTCTTCTTAAACTGCCAGCCGAATTCGCTCAAATGCCGGACGAGCTTGCAACAAAGCCAGCGAGGAATGCAAGATACACGCCGGCCATAGAAGAGTACCGCTGAAGCCTTCGCCGAATCGGACATAGAGCAGATAAAAAGCGACCAGCAGGTTGTAAGTGAATAGACCCCACGTTACTTGCGAGGACGCTTCCTCCTTGTTCGGCCAACACGCAAGGCCCATCGAAAGCAGCGCCAAGCCGGTGAAGCGGCCGACTGTGATGCCGGGACTCGAAAGATCGGCGCCCAAGAGCAGATGAACGCCAAAGCCGGGTGCTGCGATCAAGGCCACTCCGGTTGCAACTTCCAGAGCCGCATTCGCCATGACCAGCGTTCTTGTTGTCATCTGTTCCTAACGTGACCCATTAAAACTCCAGCACTGAACCGCGCGCGTGAGCAAGCGGACCGAACGGAGCCGTGACCGTGAGGGAGCGAGCGCAAAGTTTCGGAAACTCGAGAGCGACGGAGCGAAACTCTCCGGGCATTGTTGAGAGCAACCGCGCGCGTCAGCCCCAACTCTCTCAAAGCCTACCGAGGCGCGACCGTCAGGGAGCGCTTCCCCTGAGTTTATGTGAAAACTCCAGCACTGAACCGCGCGCGTGAGCAAGCGGAAGCTAACGGAGCCCTGACCGTCAGTGCCTACACCGTTGGATTCTTGTTGTTTCTGGCAGAACATTTTTCGTGGCATACGCTTCATCCAACGTTGACGCCCCTCAGCACGGAATCGCTGACAACCGAACTTTCGCAAAGCCTACCGGTTGCCGGGTCTATGTGAAAACTCCAGCACTGAACCGCGAGCGTAAGCGAGCGGTTGACGTCCCTCTCCGTCCCTCATATCCCCTCTCCAAAAAGTGGGACCCGGCGCCTTCACGCCGAGCCCCGAGTTGACTTGGGAGAGCATGACCATCTCTCTCCTCTTCATCAAAGTCAGTCCTTGGCGGCTGCCAGCATCACCGCAGCCTTCCGTTTGTCCTCCGCCGTCATCTGTTCCGGCCCGAGCTTATAGTTCAGCTTGTCGATGGTCCCCGTAAATCGGAACGGAAGCTCATAAGCGAACGGGTCTACCCCTGTGCGTGTATCAACGCCGACGTCGAACGTCTCGTCGATGGCCATCAGCAACGGTATCGTGTGCTCAATGGTCTTCTTGGCCACTTCCTTGCCATCCACCGAGAGAACGCCGGTGCCACCCTTGCCCGGGCCCGGTCCGTTGTATTTGAAGTCGAACACGATGGTGTGCTTTCCCTCGCTCAGCCCGCTGAGACCTTCCCAGCGGAACCGCTCCAGATCCAGCATGTTGTAAATGAACACCGGCCTGCTCCGGCCGATTCCAAATATCCCGGTTGCAAAGATAGCAGCTACCCACAGCCCGGCAAGTATGACCAACGAATACCCGAGTCCCGATTTCCAGCGCGACCTTCTGCCGAACGCGACCAACAGCAATCCCAGCGCCAACGCGCCTAAACCGAGCCATTTGAACAAGCGGCCTCTGAACCACCAATTAAAGCTGTGACTCAAGAATAGTCCGTAGCCGCCGAAGCGGCCGCCCAGCGTCGCAATCATCCCCTCCGCGCCGCCTGAAGGGATCGTCACGTCGGCCGTGATGGCATAGTCCCTGTCCAAAATGCTGGGAGCATTGCCCACCGGAATGCCGGAGTTCTCACCCACATAGGTGAAGTCGGTTTTCCCGGAGACCGCGCTCGGCCGTTGCGTCAACAAACGCACGAATCCCGAGTTGTCTAACGGAAAAACTTGATACTTCGCTGCTTCGGTCGAGAACAGCGCCTGCAGCTCTTTCAACTTGGCGGGATTGCTGGCTGACAGGTCGTTGTACTGCGAATAGTCCTCGGTGATGTTGTAGAGCTCCCAATGATAGTCGCCGAGGGGCGGCATTGTGCCCGTTCCCAACTCCCATGGCGGAGCGGGCGGGGTCGTCGAGGCAATCCAGCCGTCGTGGTAAATGGCGCGGTTGCCAACCATCTCGAAATACTGGGTATCGCGCTTCGAAGGTGCATTGGCATTCGCCTGGTCAAAGGTGTAGACCATGCTTACGCCTTCAATCGGCTTCTGCTTGATCCCGTTCACTATGTCAGGCGCCTGCACCCCGGTGGCTTCCAGGATCGTCGGCACGATATCGATGATGTGGTGGAACTGGGTGCGAATGCCGCCCACGTCCTTGATGTGGCCGGGCCAGGAAATGGCCAAGCCCTGGCGGGTTCCTCCGAAGTGCGATGCCACCTGTTTGGTCCACTTAAACGGTGTATCGAATGCCCAGGTCCAGCCCACCGCCATGTGTGGGTATGTCTTGTCCGAGCCCCAGTCGTTGTAGTGCAATAAATTGAACGCCTTGACGGCATTCACGGCAGGCGCATTGAGAATGCCGTTGTAGGCGGTCATCTGGTTGAACGTGCCATACAGGCTGCCTTCCGGGCTGGTGCCGTTGTCGCCGTCAATATAAATAATCAGCGTGTTGTCGAGTTTGCCCATGTCCTCGACGTTCTGAATCACCCGGCCAATCTCATAGTCGGTGTAAGCGGTGTAGGCGGCATACACTTCCGCCTCGCGCGCATACATTTTCTTTTCCAACGGGCCAAGCGAGTCCCACTTCGGAAGGCTATCCGGCCAAGGGGTGAGTTGCGTGTTCGGGGGAATTACGCCGAGCCGCTTCTGGTTGGCGAAGATCTGGTCGCGCATCGCATTCCAACCCATATCGAACTTGCCTTTGAATTTGTCGATCCATTCCTGCGTCGGCTGGTGGGGCGAATGCGAGCCCCCGGGCACGTAATAAACGAAGAACGGCTTGTCGGGTGCAGCCGCGTTCAGATCCCGCATGTACCGGATGGCTTCGTCTGCCATGTCGGTGGTGAGGTTGTAGCCTTTCTTGCCGACCCATGGAAACACCTGCGTCGTGTTGCGAAAGAGGTAAGGCTGCCACTGGTCGGTCTCGCCACCTAGGAAGCCATAGAAGTACTGAAACCCCATGCCGATCGGCCACTGGTCGAACGGGCCGGCAGCGCTGCTGTAGGTGAAGCCTGGCGTGTTATGGTTCTTGCCAAACCATGAAGTGGCAAATCCATTCTCTTTAAGGATCTCGCCGACCGTGGCGCTTTCCGGACCGATCACCGAGTCATAGCCCGGATAGCCGGTGGACAGTTCGCCGATGACGCCGAACCCGACCGAGTGATGGTTCCGGCCGGTAATCAGCGCCGCCCGCGTCGGTGAGCAAAGCGAGGTGGAGTGGAACTGCGTGTAGCGCAGCCCCGACTTGGCGATCCGGTCCAGGTTCGGGGTCGGGATGACGCCGCCGAAGGTCCCCGGCACGCCATAGCCTTGATCGTCGGTCATGATCAGCAGCACGTTGGGCGCGCCCTTCGGAGGAACCACCCGCGGCGGCCAGTACGGAGTGGAATCCTTGGCGCTTTCCTTGATCACTCCGCCGAACTTCATCGGCGGCGGCGGGAGTTGTTTCCCGTCGATCGTCACGGTCGCGCTGGGCGAACCAGGAGTGCCGTTAATCTGCTGGGCCGGCGCCGGCAGGGCAAGGAAAGTCGAAGCCGCCAGCGCAATCGCTCCGAGTGCCGATCTGATATCCGCACTGAATTTCATAGACTGTCTCCTTTGGTAAGCGACTCAATCGGCTCCCGTGGGGCGCTTCGATGAGCGGGTCGCAGGGTCAGCTTCTTTCAGACCTAATTTGTTCTCCCATAGAGTGAAACAGGAAAAGCACATCGAGCCTACTGTCGCTGGCGACAGGTAGCGGACGACCAAACGGAAGCCGCGACTCTCCAGAAACAGCTCCCCGCGGTACCGAATGAGCGGGAAGATTTAGCTAAGCGGCGGGTTCGAGGCGGAACCCCAGCGCGAGGGCTTTGCGTTCGAGCGCCAGCTCTTCCCGCTCTGCGCGCTTGCTTTCATGCTCCTGAGCGCCGCGATCCAGCCAAGCGCGGCCATGTGTCAACATTCGGTAGATGAGCCGTGCTAAGTGCGCCGCCATGGCCTTGATGGCTTTACCCGGG
>JBAUOG010000587.1:0-6397 GCA_049579625.1 Bryobacteraceae bacterium | reverse complement strand
CAGATGGTCCGGTCTAACCGACGGCAGTGCTCCCTTAGCGCCGCTGAACGAATTGACGTGCGCCAAGCCGGAACCGTGGCAGCTTTCACATCGGACACCGCCTTGTTTGCCGGCGCCGGGCGTATCCGGCTTGCCGTGGCAGCCCAGGCACCGCTGTTCGAAGGTTGGACTCAACACTCTCCCGAGCTCATCCTCACGATCACCCGTTTCTTTCAGAAAGCCAGGAGATAGGACAAGTGAACCGGTGGGCGATAGCGCATAACGGGCCTCGATCATGGCTGGTCGCTCCAGGGAAATGCCGCCGAATTGGTCCATTCCCAGCAAGAAGCTGACACCATGGCGCTTTCCACCGACCATGGCACGGACAGGGGCGGTCACCTTAACCCTTCCTGCATTCACAACCGAGAATTCGGTGAGGTCGCCGGCTCGGCGGACTTCGTAAGAGGCCTTGCCATTGGCATCCGCTTTTCGTTCATGGAAGTCAGGAGGCAGAGAAGACGCGACGCTTCCGTGCCATGTATTGGCCATGGCTGTCTTGCTTTGCGAGTCGCTGATGGCGCGGTGACAAGGCGCGCAAGCTTCAGGGCCAGCAAACTGATTCTGTTCCCCGCCGGCGCCGAGACACAACGAGCAGAGGCTCCAGACAAGGAACGAAAAGCGAAACACCATATCACCCTATCGGATCGAAAACGACACCACGCGACACACCACGCAACGTTGTCCAAGCGTGAAAGATCTGACTTCGGGTGCGGATCAGCGCGGTATGCCTGGTAACGCCGGCTCGGACCGTCCTAACGTGTCATACAACGGCTGCATCGGGGTCACTTCGGGATTCTCGTCGGCCACCGAAAGCGCGAAGATGCGGATCTTGTCGTTGCGGGGCAGCGTGATGGTCTTAACGCCGGCCGGCAAAGCGATCGCATAGGCGAATAAGTACGAATAGGCATACGGAACGTTCTCACCCGCTGCGTTATGGTGGTGCGAGCAATACCATGCCAGGTCCGCGCGCTTGATGTAGCCTGGCCGGATGCCTATCATTTCGGCGTAATCCTCGTGGTCCGTATGAGCCGGACGTCCCCGACGTGCCGGGATTGAGACGTCCTTCGCGACCCATTGCCTGTCATCCCACTGTCCGATGAATCCACCCCAGTCGGGAATGGTCAAATCGACCGGCTTGCTTCCTACTTCGAACGCTGCCTTCTGGTCGCCTTCGGCGGATGCTGCCAGCAGGTACACGCGGTTGTAGTGTCCACCTGGCAAATCGATGGCTTGTCCTTTCGCCACAACCGCATTGGGCACACCTGTCTTCGCCGGCGCGAGAAGGAATCGCACGTCACCGAATGTTATTTCCGACGGCAGCATCTCCGCTGGGAGCGCGTTGCCCTTGCCGTCGAACCCGCTACCCGAGATGGTACCGTCATTGCTGGCAGTGGCGATGTCATACCGAAGCGGGACCGGTGCCGAGCGCACCCGCGCCATCGTGGTGCGGGGTGCCGCTAGCCTGACGGCGAATGTGCGTGGCTGATATGCGGAGAATGAAGTCACGAGCGTGCCGTCAGTCAAGGTTGCCGGCCCTACCGGCTGCTCTTGCCCATTCACTTCGCGGGCCGCGGTAATCGGCGCGACGAACGACACTCGAACGTCCTCCTGCGGCCTGCCGTCGAGTTCCACCAGCCGTAAGATCAGCTCATCCCCCTCTTCAGCTTTCTTCAGCGCCAGGACTCGAATTCGCGGATTCCCGACCTTCAACAAAGAAAACTCACGACCCAAAGCCCCCGCGTGTTTGGAGGTCTGGAAAGCGATCAGCGGGGCATTCAGTCGCTGCCCGTCCCAGTCGGTCGCCCCCTCGCGCCAGCTGCGCGCATGTCCGGCAATGCCATAGATGAACTCGTGGTGACCGATATCCTGAGTACCTTGGTCCTGATAGCCGCCGCGGGTGCCGGGAGTCCGGATCAGAGTCAACCGGACCGTGTTATCGCTTGGCTTGTCAGATCCGTTCTTGCAATCCGTGAGTAGCGTTGCGCCGAACTCACCGCTCATGTCTGTTAAGTCAATCCATTGGTGAGATGGCACCTCGAACTTCTTCGGCTCGGCGGTGGGCCGCTCAATCGTACCGATGTCCCAGTTGTAAGTTGCCATGTGGTTCAAAGCTGTCAGCGGGAAAGTTGCCTTCAGGTTCGATTCTCGAGTGTTCCAGTCGATCACGTTTTCGAACTCGACGCGTTTCCCCGCATCTCCCGCTGAAAGCCGGATGGTTTGGACGAACTTGGACCCTGCCGCTTCTCGAGACACCTCAAGGGATACCCGCGCCTGGCCGTTCTCGACCACCCGAATATTGGCCAGGCCGCTGACATACGCTTTGGGCGCTGCCTGCTCCTGTTCCCAATCCATGTTCCAAGCGGGCCACTGCTCCGGATTATCGTAGGAGATCGCCAGGCGTGCTGGAGCGGACAGCAGTTCTCTACCGATCGATTTGTCGAAAATGCTCACCACGTCGCCTCCCGCATCCAGCTTCACCCGGTAGTACCGGTTCTCGAGTGAGTTACCGGATATTTGCAGTTCGCCGCTCGGCGAGCCGGAAGCTGGCTGTACGTCGTACACTGCGTAGCCTACCGATGGCACCCTCGCCACGAAAACAACTTTTTCACCGGTAAGTTGCGCAGGAACCTCACTGCCATTCGGACCAGTCACGCGAACAGCAGGGGGCGTCCCCTCAGGGAAAGTCACATGGGCTTCCACGATATCCTCTCGCTCGATATTGAGCGGATTGAAGACCACAACCACAGCTCCTTTCACCTCCGTGTCCAGACCTGCGGCGACGGCTTCCGTCGCGCTGTTCAGCACACCGGCAAACTGGTTCATGGCGATCACGGCGTCGTTCCAGGCGAACTCATACGACTTTGGGGTAGCGGTGCCGGCGGCAATGTCGTGGAACTGGCCGCCCATCACCAGTGTCCAAGCATCGTTGAGGCGAGCGAGCGGATAGGGACGCGCGCCGAGCCATTCAGCGGCGATCGAGGCCTTCTCAGCCGCATCCGCCAGCAGTTCTTCTTTCCGCAACCAGCGCTTCTGATAGGCCTGCGATGTCAACGAGCCGGCCGAGTGGTTGGTTAGTTCCATTTCACCCGTGTAGCGGGGAAGTCCTGCCGCTTCCCCAGGGGTGATGTCCACGAACATCTGGTCGGCGTTCCCGGAAACTACGCGAACCGGACCATCGCCCACCTTCACAAGAGGCCATTCCGGATGCGCTTGCCCCGTCGGTATGAAACCCTCAGGCGGAAGGCTCGCTGTTCCCTTCGTCACGATGGCTTCCAGCCGCTTCACTGACTCTTCATCTGGTGAGCCGCCGATGTCACCAGTGCCGTAATAGTGGTAGTCGGTATAAACGCCGCTGACCTTGCCGTTGTTTTCAACGCGTGCGGCCCAATTGTCCTGATAGCGATTCTGGTCCTGGTCACGTTGTAGTTTCGCGAACGCCTCCGCCTGGCTATTCAACGTCACGTACTCTTGGATTTCCTTTTGATCTAACTGCTGCCCGCTCTCTTGTTTCTGTTCCAGTGTCTGCCGCAGAAGCTGAAGCTTCTTCCGGACTTCTTCGAGCGCAGTGTTTGGCGGTGGAGCTTGTAATGGCTTACTGAGATCAGTATCAATACCGCCGTCATAGTTGCCCGGATTGAGACCTGCAAGCACACTCTCGCCGTCCGGCCCTACCCACACCCCTACGTTAAAGGGCGTGCCCTCCGGCGTCTTCTCGCTGGAGTCTGGACCACCAGCGGCCGCCGAGGATCCCCAAACCAGCTTTTGTGTCGAGAAGCCTTTCACGCCCGAGTGCGCCAGGATGGTCGGTAGCGATGAAGGGAATCCGAAACAGTCCGGCAGCATGTACTCCGCGCTCGCCCTGCCGAACTCTTTGCGGAACCAATTATTCCCGTACAGGACCTGCCTAATGATGGCCTCCGCGCTAGGGGCGTTCACGTCACCCTCTTCCATAGACGAGCCTGCCGGAAACCACCTCCCTGACTCGACGTACGTCTTCACCTTTGCAAAATCGGCCGGATAGTATTCCTTCATGAAGCGGTATCGGTTGGCTCCGCTGAAATTGAAAACATAATGAGGATATTTTTCGAACAGCTTAAAATTGTCCTCCATAGTCTTCCGAATGTACTCGTTGATGACTTGCGGATACTCCCAGCGCCATTCCGTGTCCAGGTGCGCATAGCCGACGACATAAAGCGTCGGCTGTCTCCTTAAGTCGGGCCGCTCAGTGGCTTGCGCACGTGCTTCGGCGCAGGAGACCAGGCATGCCACTGACACCGCAAAAAAGACAGTGAGCGATCGCGACATCTCAACCCTCCAAACCATCCGGAGCTTTTTTCCGAGAACCAGCGCAGCACAAGGCCGACTCGTTGTGGCGGCTTCCGGTCAACCGCTTACATAATACTGGAGTTTTAACCAATCCCTGAGCCCTCTTGCGCCTCTCGGAGTTGCAATCTCTCGGGCTCCTGTTCTACGGATTGTGTCGTTCCTGAGCTTGCCTTCGCACTGCCGGTCAACGTTATTGGCGGCGCGTAACCAGCAAGCCAACATAGCGTGCGCTGAATTGGCCCGCGCCTGCTCTCTGTTAAATTGAACGTACATGGCGGGAGTTCGAGGTCGTGGCGGTCGGCCACTGGGTCACTGCAGAGACTATTATTGGCTCTCTGTTGTCCGCGGTTTAGGCTAATTCTATGGCCCAAGTCGTCTAATAACTGCAGTTTACGCGCGAGGCTGAATCTGTGGAGTTCACATCGGAAGTATTTCGGAAGAGGATCACCGCTTCCTTGGTGGAGGCCGAGGAAGGGGACTCAGTTGGCCCATTGTTCCCAACCGGATGCCAAACTTCACCAGATCTTACGAATCCAAGAAGACCGTGAGTTTCTTGAGGCTGCCTATCTGCAAATCCTCGGGCGCCCGATTGACGCCGCAGGACTGGTCGGTTACCTGGCGGCACTGGCCAACCACACTTCGCGACGCCTGATTCTGAAAAGGATTGCCGAGTCAGAGGAGGCAAAGGCAAGGGGATTGCCCGAACTTGGTAGTGCGGTGCGGCAAACGGCGAGTGTCAGGGAGACGCCCCTCGCTTACTTGCGAAGCCATAACTACCACCGAAGATTCGATTCGGCAACTTGCCGCAGGGTATTCAGGCGGACTTGCACGAATCCGGAATGAATTAGGCCCTGGTGCCAAGCTAGACGTGCGGGCCCATAGGTCGCTCGGTCCTCCAGATGATGATGCCGGATGTACGGCTATGTGGCACTTGAGGCATGCCTTTCCAGCAAGCCGGTGATTACCTGTACCGATTCGGGGGGAACGGACGTGCTCGTCGCTGATCGTGCGTCGGGATGCACCCCGGGATGTTTCGACCAGCAGAAACAGCGTTGCTCGTGGGCGACAGTACAAAGGCGCGCCATGTTTTGGGCTGGCAGGCGAAAGTTTGCATGGATCAGCTTATTGAGGAGATGGTCTGGGGCGACTGCGGTCAATTCCTCTGCCCCAGCGGCAATCCGACGCTGCCAGATGAGGAAGACACAGCGCTAGCCTGACTTTCGCAGTTTAAAGCCAAATGCAAGGGACGACTAGTAAGTCACTCCGCACCACGTTTCGGTTGTTGTATCTTCATTCCGCTAGATACGTCCGATGTCCGGAATTGGACACTTGTGCGACTTACCATTTAGGAAGCGTGGCGTGCGTTCCTGACCAATGGCCACGTCATTCCGCTTTGGCTAGGTTGTATTTCATGATTCGACCATGCTTGCCCGTGCGGTCACGTTCAAGAGTGTAAACGTCGCCGCGTGGGCCGGTCGGAGGTTCGAGGATACCGGCCAGAAGTGCGTGGTCAGAAGAATCGAGGTTAAGCGATCCGATCTGCCTATGCGACGCGAGGTGCGTGGCATTCGTGGCGCCGACGATAGCCGCGGCAACACCGGGCCGGTCGAGGATGGCTCGTGTAGCGACCGTGGCGATATCGGTCAAATGTTTCGCGGCGATGCCGCTTAACGCGCCAAGCAGCGATTGGAAGCGGGGCCAGCCACCGAATTCTTCGATGATCAGTCTGTATTTGATAAGGGACCGGTTCGCGAGGGGCTCGTCAGGCTCCCTCTGGCCCAGCCATCGTTCGGAGAGAAATCCGCCCGCGACCGTGCCATAACAAAGCAGGGCGATGCCTTGTGACCGGCAGTACTCGACCATTTGAAGTTCGGGGCGAGCATCCAGCAGTGAATACTGCAGTTGGTGCGTAGCGATGCGAACGCCGGCAGCGACGATCTCAGAAAGGCGCGCGACGTCGAAATTGGTGACGGCTATGCGGGCGATTCTGCCGGCCCGCTGCAGCCTCTGAAGTTCGAGCGCGGTTTCGACA
>JBAUOG010000586.1:0-2119 GCA_049579625.1 Bryobacteraceae bacterium | reverse complement strand
ATCTGCGCGTTTCCCAGATTTGGGTTCTGCGGCTGTACTAAGCCACCTTCCGCGATGTTGTTTGCGACCAACACTGGCGGAATAGGGACGTTGACAGTATCACCCGAGTGGGCGAGCACCGGTTCATAATCCCGGTTCACCAAGTTACCCATGATCAAGTTGCCCATCAATGCAGGCAAAGCATCTGCGGCAACGAGCTTGACAATCGCATTCGCCAGATTAGCTGACGTAATTGTAGACATATTTCTCCTAATTAACTAAGGATGAACGCCGAACGCCACCCTATCGACCTCGAATCAGAGACCACGTAGTGTTCGTGATGCAACACGCGCAATTTCCTGACGGACGCGGTCGAGATCCTCCGCACTCATTCCGACTTTGATCCTGTCTAGTTCAACACCGGAATCCCCGCCATGCAGAGCCTCGCGAGTCCCACTCGGGGCGCCCGTTCCGCCCGTTATCCTGGCGGGCAACAGCTCTGGATTGTCTTCCACAAAGGAACCTAAGAACTCTTCCAGAGGCTTTGGGTCCGCGCCTTTCGCCACCAGGCGGCCATCCTCCGCCCGGACGATGTCATCTTTTACTGCTCGGAAAGCGAGCTCGACTTTTGCCACTCCCAGCTTTTGGAGCTCGCTGCGGATTTTCGAATGCCGCTCAGCTTCCTCTGCCGCGGCCCGCGCCTTTCGGTTCTCTTCCACAAGCTGATTCAGGCGCCCTTCCAAGGCCTCCCGCCGCTTGCGTTCATCGAGCAGCTCCGTCTTGTAGGTTGGCTCCACCTTCGTTTGCTGTGCCCTGAGAAATTCCTCAACCGCCTGCTGCACAATTTGGCGGACGTCCACTCCTATCGCCTGCTCCGATTCCGTCTGTTCCTGATCAGCCATCGTTCTTCTCCTATTTAGTAAACTGTTCATCGATCTCGAGAGAGATCTGGTCCTTCACGTCTTGTCTCGCGTCCGACAGGTATTTAAGCGCTAATTTCTTGAAGATCTGCCGCTGTAGCGTGCGAGACTCAACGCCCAGCCCTAGCAGGTTTTGCGCGTCAGATAGCTCAGTTCCAAAGTCTCCAATATCGAATTCGTCGAAGCCGGAAACCTGAAATTTCACCGAGTCGTCCCGAGCACCCGCGATGGCGTCCAGCAGCCGCCGCATTGCTTCCTTCAGGGTGTCGCCGTAGCTCCGAAGGACCTCTTGAGTAATTGCGAAGTCCCTCAGCTTGCTCAACGCGGATTGCATTTGCGACCCTCCCGACACCTCGCCGGCAGCCTGGGACAGGTAGCAAACGCGGTAGATTTCGTCCTTTAGGTCAGCCAGGTTCTTGGCCGCGATCTCGAAGACACGGCCATCTGGCTCCGTCCACCCAAAACGATCCTGAGGACCGAGCTGGATGTAATACGATTCCCCGACCACTTGATTCCACTCCCGGTCTGAGTAGATGACGGGCATCGCGAACAAGCCCATCGTGATCGCCCAACCCAACGCGTTCGACTTATTCAGATGTTCTACTTGAAGCAGGGCTGACTTGTTCATCAGCCATAACCCGTGGCTGACGCGTAACGTTATCAGGGGGACTCGGTTAAGGCGAGCCATTCCATGTGTACCTTCGGCGACCTGTACGATCGGAGCCTTTCCTCCGAGTTGGTCGACCCGCTCGAACACTTTGTATGATTGTTTGTCGTAGTAGTACCAGAACGTTTGCTCAACCGTCTCTGGGTTCTCGATACTGAGTTGCGTTTGGGCCGTCCGTCGTAGGACAACCCACGCATATTGGCCGTCTTCATCAAAGCTCCAGTTAATGAGCTCCTCGGCGCCATAATTCACCAGAAACGCCCGCGATAGCCCAAGCGCCTCTTCTTCGCCGCGATTTGCGGGCTTCTTAAGCGGTCGAGGGAAGTCGACTAGGATGTGGCTCGCGCCTGTTACCAGCATCTCCGTGAAACTGTGCTTCAAGAACTCCGTTAGCCGGGTGGTCTTGCGATCGCAGTCGTCGGAGAACGATGCGAAATACTGGGCCACGCTATCGTTTTTCGCTTCGATCGTAATGCCGGGCTCACGACTGAATAGCGTGGCAGCGTACCAGTCGATAATCGAGCCGACGTAGTTCTCGTAGAACAGCCGCGAC
>JBAUOG010000585.1:0-9080 GCA_049579625.1 Bryobacteraceae bacterium | reverse complement strand
GTTGGGCTCAGGGCCAGGATCGACCGGGAGATCGTCGATGGAAAGAGCGACTCCGCAATCAAGGCCGCGTTGATTCAGCAATATGGCCATGGCATTATGATTGAGCCTGAAGGAATCAGGGGAATCGCGGCGTATACAGGTCCGATTCTCGCCTTTCTGATCGGTTTATGGACTACCTTGCGGTGGATACGAAATCGTGCCAGAACGGCTCGCGGTTCGGACGTCGGTTTAGGGCCACCGGCGGGAGAGCTACCGGACTTAGAGTTTGACAGTTGACGGTTCAGTTGTGGCTCGGCTCAATCACCGGCGCGCTCAAACACGATCCGCTTGTGGCGAAGAGATCAACGGGTGCGCCTGTATGGCGCGACGCTGGGACGCGGAAAGCCTCCGCCCGCTGCGTTTCCTCCATGACGGGGTTGTAGACCTGGGACTCCAGATTGAAGGCCACGCCCGACCAGGCAAAAACAAAAAGCATTGCCCATACCCATAGGCCCGATGCGCCATGCAGGTCGTAGTTGAAACGGAAAGAGCCCGCGTTGGTTTTCACTTTCCAGGCCAGCTTCCAGCGCTGCCACCACGAACCTCACGACAGCTCTCCTTCCCGGGGCGCCCTGCGGGGTAGCGTTAAGTAGAAGCCGACGAAGCAGTCGATGGTCCAAATCAGGGCAACGATGCCGATAATCCAAGTGCCGAAATCTCGCCATTTCCCTTGAAAGGCGAGGCTATAGTGCAGCCGGCAGATGAGCGGAAGAAGGGCTTCTCTGCTGAATGAGACTTCACCAAACTTTCGGTGGCCCAGGAACTGACCCGTGTACGGATCGAGAAAGACGTCGGTGTACGCCAATTGGTAGGGCTGCGAGGTAGAACGATCCGTCTTCGGCTGATAGGAAGCGTAAAAAGACTCGCCCGAAGTTTGCAGGAGGTCCACAACGTCCACCCGGCCGCGTGGCTCCAATGCCTCGGCTCGGTCGCGTAGAGTTAAAGGATCGAAGGTCGGCGAGTTGCGGATTCTCACTGTCCGTAGGGCTGGGTTTAGCCAGACGTCCAGTTCATGGTAAGAGGCGAGTACGCTTCCAATAAGGCCTACGATGATCAAGAAGAACGTGATCGTGAGTCCGACGTAACGGTGAATCAGCAGGAAGGTTTTTCGCATCTTGGCACTTAACTGCCGCGCCGTCACGACGGGATAATGCCGGGAAAGAATCGCTGCAGGGTTCTGGCGATGTCAAGGCGTGGCCACGCGCCAGACGTTGCCGACGCCGTCGCCGGTTGTTCCCCCGGTTTGGTGTCCTTGATCCAGCTGCAGAGTGGCTTGCCCTTATAGGCCCATTGCTTCGCACGGTCATCCCGAGTGATTACCGTCCAGTCACCCATCGACATCGCGTCGCCTTCGGCTAGAAGCGGCGGCCAGTTCTTTGCGCAAGTCCCGTTGCAGACTGACTTACCAGGGGTATCCTTGTCAAAAGTATACAGAGTCATCCCCTTCGCGTCCGCCCAGACTTCGATCCCGGAATCTGCTTTCCGCGCCTTCACTCCAGTTGGCGAATGGACCATGGCGAATGCATAGGCCGCACACACCAGTGTCAACCCTGCACGCCATGATCTTCACGTATCGCATGTCTCGATCCCCCTCGTTCTTTAATCTGCGTTCTGTGCTATGCGTCCGGGAACGCCCGACTGGCCATGGCACTTCGTCAGTATAGGGACAGGAGGACATGCCCTGGGCTGCGGCAAATTGTCGCAGTTTGCTCCAGAACGCGGAAGGTGGCGCGCAGATGCGAGAAACTGAGAAGACGTTTCGCGACTATCTGCGACGTGAATACACACCATTCGAGCTAGCCGCGCGAAACGGAGAAATGGAAAGGCAAACGGCTATGCCGTCTTACCAAGTGAAGGAAGAAGCCAGGCGCGAACTGGCGCCGAGCATCGCCTTGCCTTGGGTGATTCGCCTAAGGTATGGACTCGCTTTGATGGAGGTCGCGATTGCCCTGGCGGCTTTGGGCGTGGGAGCGAAAACTCCCTGGCTGACGGTCGTCATCACCGTGAGCGTGACAGTTGCCAGCAACGCCCTGGTGCAATGGCTCCACGAAAGACTGGCCGCTTCCTTGCAATTCGTGATCGCCGGTTTGTTTTGCCTCGATATCCTCTGCCTGACCGCAATCCTTATGCTGACCGGCGGCGCCAGCAATCCGTTCAGTTTGCTGTATTTGGTTCAGATCACGCTCTCTGCAACGATACTGAGCAAGCACTGGACGTGGCTTTTGGGGCTCTTGTCGGTACTCTGTTTCGGAGCTCTGTTTCGGCTGTACGTGCCGATACCGGCTCTGGAAGGGCACCACTCAAGAGAAACCAGCGATCTCCATCTAATTGGCATGTGGGTCGGGTTCGCTGTGGCAGCGTTTCTGATTGCCTTGTTCAGCGGTAAGATCTCTGAAGTCCTGCGACTGCGCGAGATCGAAATGCGACACCTGCAGCAGCAGCTCGCTAAACGAGAACGTCTCGCGTCGCTGGCCACCTTGGCCGCGGGAGCTGCCCACGAACTGGCAACGCCCTTGGGGACGATTGCGGTGGTGGCTAAGGAACTGGAAAAGCACGCGTCGGATATCAGACGCGACGACGCAGTGGCGGAAGACTGCCGGTTGATTCGCTCGGAGATAGAACGGTGCCGGCACATTCTCGAAGGCATGAGTGTCGAAGGGGCCGAACTTCCCGGAGAGATGCCGGCCCGAATTAAGACGCAGGAACTGGCAGAACGACTGAAGAAACGTCTCCCATCGGAGTTTGCAAAACGATTGGAGATACGGAATGAGGCGGAGGATACCGTCATCCGGTCCCGGCCGGCGCTGTGGTTCGGGCCTTAACGGCATTGATCAAGAATGCCATTGAAGCGGGCACACCGGGCAGCGTTGTCCTGGCAATAGGCTACACGGGCGCACACATCAGGTTTTCCGTGGAGGACCAAGGCGAAGGCATGAGCGATGAAGTCTTGGAGCGAATTGCCGAGCCGTTCTTTACCACCAAGCCTGCGGGCAAAGGAATGGGACTCGGCACATTCCTGGTGCAGGCCCTGGCTGAGCGCCTGGGAGGAACGTTGGAGTTTCAATCTTCAAGGGATAAAGGGACCATTGCAACGCTTGAACTTCCTACCGAACTGGTGAGGCCATTAATCCGTGCCGCAGGAGATTGACACATCCGTTGTCATCGTTATCGATGACGACGAAGTCTTTCGGAGCCGGCTCTGCCGGGCTTTCGTGCAACGGAGTAGGATCGCTCACGGTGTAACAACCGGAGACGAAACCATAGACGTGGCCCGAGAGACGAGTCCGGATCTGGCGGTAATTGACCTCAAGCTCGCCGGTGAGAGCGGGCTGGAGACCGTAAAGCGACTTCGCGAGGCCGATTCAACCGTGAAGATCATCATGCTGACCGGGTACGGAAGCATCGCAAACGCACTGAACGCGATCCGGTCAGGCGCCGACCACTACCTCGGCAAGCCGGCCGATGTGGATCAGATCCTGGCGGCCTACGAAAGCCTGGTCCAGGGTGAAGACAGCGAGACGCCGGATGGGCTGCCCCAGGTACCATCGCTAGCGCGAGTCGAGTGGGAGCACATTCAGCGAGTTCTTGCCGATTGCGAAGGTAACATCTCGCAAACTGCCAAGATGCTTGGTCTGCACCGCCGTACTCTACAGCGAAAGCTCGAAAAGTATCCACCACGGCAGTGAACGCAGGCACGACTTCCGGAGTCTAGAGATGTTCGCCGCGTCAACGCTGGACGGTCCCATTCGTCCGATCGCCGGCGACAACCCGCATCGTTCACAGCCTTCCAATCATTCTCAGGGCATCCTGAGCTCTCTGGTGGAGCCGCTCGGTGTACCACGGCGGGGCGTAATCCTCCAAAAGGCCATAAAGTTCTGCGAAGGCATCGGAAAAATCAGCTTCGTTCTTCCCTTTATCCCGCGAACCCGCTCCAAACTCCACACTCATCCGCGGCCGCGGCTTAGCGCTTACTTGTTCCATTATCCCGGCTCCTTTTTATTGCGAATGCGGCGACGCTCGCTCATAAGCGACCCCGTCTCTGCTTTGTTCGATAGCGTTACGTTATCTGGATTCTAAGTCACCGGCCCCAACCCGTCGATGCGGTAGATTGACGCAGGTAAGCCAGCCGAGGGCCGCCAATCCTTCTAGCAGGGTAACGGCCGAAGCATGGGCCCGGAGAAGATGTCATTACCACAACCGCGGACCCCAGATTATTTGGCAGCAAGGGCGGGCGCGACCAGCTTCTTGAAGGCCGGATCGTTCTCGAGCACCTGGAAGTCGGGATCGCTGGCTATCTGCTTTAGCGAAAAGCCGCTCTTCACAGCCAGCGTCAGATTGCCTGTGGCATCGTCAGGACGCTTATAGATTACGTCGATGAGGGCGTTATCGTACATCAGTTCGTTAAGCCTGGGATCCAAAGCCCGAGCGCGCTTGATGAAATCGAGGGCGCGCACCTCCGAGTGACGGCGGGCGTAGTAAACAGCGAGGTTACCCATGGTGGCCGCATCGCGCGGATTTACTTGAAGGTCGTGGAGCGCAAGGGTTATAGCTTTGTCATACAACTCATATGCCTTTTCCGTGTCGCCCTCCACGCGATAGGTATCCGCCACAATGCCGTATGAAAGTTGGTTATTGGGATTCAGGTCGACGGCTTTCTGGGCGTTCTCGCGAGCTAGCGGGTATTTATGCAGGAAGTAGTAGGCCTGCGCGATGTTTTGAAAAGTAACCGGGTCGGGTTCCAAATCATTCGCCTTTTGTGAAGCCTGGATGCAGCCCTCGTAGTTGCCTTCCATGCAGGCAACGAGAGCCAGATTGCCCCAGCCGATAGAAAGCTTGGGCTCCAGCTTAGTGACATGTTCGTAAGCCTCTTTGGCTTTCTCATAGCGGCCATGATCCGAGTAGAATGCGCCCAGGAGGTTGAGTGTGGACCAGTTGTATGGGTTCGCCTCGATTGCCTTCTTATAGGCAACTTCGGCCTCTTCCAGGCGGTTCTGCTTCTCGTAAGCCCTTGCGAGGCGACGCCAGCCCTCGTCCGAATTGGGAGCCATATTTGCACCGCGCTCGAGTTCGGCGATGGCGCCGGCGGCATTGCCACGCGCCAGGTAGATGCTGCCCAGCGCGAAGTGCACTTCCGGCAACTTATCGTTGAGTGACCGGGCATGTTCCGCCGCCCCTTGGGCCTGAGATGCGAAGACTTCCTCCTTAGTCAGGTTGTAAAGCCGAAGGCTGGTATCAGCAATGCCGGCAAACGCGAGTGCGAAGGATGGATCCTTGTCGGCAGCACGTTGATACAGGTCAAGCGCTTGTTTTATCGACTCGGGATCACGCTTCGTGGCGACCGAGTTCTGGGCTCGCAAATATAGGTCGTAGGCAGCCGCATCGGTGGTTGCCCGGGTTGACGCGCTCGCCAGTTCTTCGTTCGACAGGCTCAAGCCTATCTCCGACACCAAGTACCTATAGATGTCGTTTTCGAGCGAGAGAACATCCTGGGGAACACCCGAGAAGATCTTACTTTTACGACTGCCCTGCCCCTGGAAGGTATTCAGGTTGACGACCACTTCGAGACGATCTTGCGAAGCCTGGATCGAGCCTGTCACAAGCAACGTGGCACCCAACTGGTGGGCGATTTGATCGAGTGGCATTTTGTCCAGGGGCGTTTTGTCCTGACTCACCTTTGCGAGAGCATACGGCGATGAGGTGAGGTGCACATCCTTGACCTGTGAGAGTTTGGCGGAAAGCGAATCCGCCATACCTTGTCCCAGATAGCCGACAGTCGTGGCGTCTCCGGTGACGTTGAAGGGAAGGATCGCCACGAACTTCGCGTTGGCCGCGCTCTCACTCAGCGCCCCTGAAGGAAAGAGTTTATGACGGACCTGTGGGACTCCGAAGACTACGCCAAGCAGCAAGGCTAGTGATGTCCCTGCAATGACAACAGTGCGCGCGGAAGGCAATCGCAGCGTGACCTTGCGCGGCGGCGCACCGGCGCCGCCATCCAGGTCCTTGAGGATCTCACTGGCATGCTGGTAGCGCTTGTCGGGCTCCTTCTCGAGACACTTGAGTATGATCTTGCAGAAGTAGTCCGGCAGTTCCGGATTCAGCAGTTTGGGATTCTTAGGCGCCTGTGTCACCCGCTGATACATGGCCTGCATTACGGTGTTGCTCTCAAATGGCAGATCGCCGGTGACCATTTCGTAGATGAGTAAGCCCAGCGCGTAAAGGTCGCTGCGGTGATCCAGCGGCAGCGATTCGGCCTGCTCGGGTGACATGTAGCGCGGGGTGCCCATGAGCTCGCCTGCCAGCGACGCACCCAGCTCGGCGGAGCTGGCGAGGCCAAAGTCGAGGATGTAGGCCACGCCTTGCTGATCCATCAGAACGTTTTGCGGCTTCAGATCACGGTGAATAACGCCTTCATGGTGAGCCGCCTCAAGAGCCCGGCACAACTGCCTGGCGATGTTAGTGGCCTGCTCCACATCCAGCCGGCCTTTGCGCTTGATGAGCGCCTGGAGATCCAGGCCGTCGGCGTAGGCCATGGAGATGAATTTCACCCCATTTACGTCGCCGAGATCGTGAATGCGCAGGATGTTCTTCTGCGAAATGCGGCTGGCGAGAATCAACTCTTGCTTTAGCCGCTCCATGGAAACCGGCTCGTTCGCCAATTCCGGGCGAACCAGTTTCAGGGCCACCACACGATTCAGATCGGTGTCGTAGGCCTTGTAGACCTTGCCCATGCCTCCTTCGCCGAGTAAGCTTTCAATTCGATAGCGGGGACCGAACTGTGCACCAGGAGCCATGCCTGCATAGGGATCGAAGTGGTCGCCAAGTTCGGGCTTCGGCGCGTTGGGATCCAAGTCGCGGAGGATCTGCCCAGCACTCTGATAGCGATCGTCGGGATCGATCTCGAGACACTTGGAAACCACATCGCAGATGTGTTGGGGGATGGAAGGATCCAGTTCGCGCGTCGGAATAGCGCGTTCCTTGGTTCGCTTCACCAGCGTCTGCATCACGGTCTGGCACCGATACGGTTGTTGCCCGGTCAGCAGCTCATAAAAGATCACGCCGATCGTGAACAGATCAGAGCGCGCATCCGCCTTCTCACCCTTGGCCTGCTCGGGCGACATGTAGTCGGGCGTCCCCATCAGAACGCCGGTACGCGTCATGCCAGCCAGTTCCATCGACTTAGCGATGCCGAAGTCCATGAGATAGACGCGGCCGGCTGCATCCACCATGATGTTCTGCGGCTTCAAATCGCGATGGACGACGCCTTCGTTATGTGCCGCTTCGAGACCCATGAGGGCTTGACGGACAATCGCGACGGCCTCGTCCACGGGCAACTTCTTGCGCTCGCGGACTATGCTCGATAAGTCTTTGCCGTCGACGTACTCCATGGTGATGAAGCGACGCCCTTCGGCCTGGTTTAGATCGAAGATGCGAATGACATTGCGATGTGTCACCTGACGCGCCAGGATCAGTTCCTGTTTGAACCGGCGCAGAATCTCGGGATGGCCCGAGAGTTCGGGGCGGATCAGCTTGATGGCGACGGTGCGATCCACTTCGCGGTCCCGCGCCTGATAGACGGCGCCCATGCCGCCTTCACCAAGGACCTTCAGAATCTGGTAGCGACCCGCCAGCACGTAGCCCAATGCGAGTACGCCTTTTTGGATTGCTTGGTCACCGGTGGACCAACTCTTACCGGGATCGCTGCCTGGCGTTCCTGAGGACGAGTCGCCGGACGGCGTATAGACCTCGGCACCGGCCTCTGGCGACGCCACAGGGTTTGGCGGTGTGGATGAAAACGGTGGAGGGCTGAGCGCGATGGTCTCCCCGGCATCGCTGCCTCCAGACCAGGGGATGGTCGGATTGTGCAGGTCAAAGGGCGTGGCACATTTGACGCAGATCCGCGAATCGGATTCATTCTCGGCGCGGCAAATTGGGCATTCCACGGTCATTTTTTACCAGTACGAAATCGAGCTACACTTCTGGTACTAATACTCTTCAAGATTGCAATTCAGAGACCGCAGTGCTCAGGATACACCCTTATTGGTAAAGATGCTGAACCCGGAACAAGTCTACTGATCGACACCAAACGGCCTGCGCAAATAATAGCCACTTCTGGTAAAACGACTTGGATAAAGCAGCGTAAGTCCAGTCGGACGCGCGTTGCACTACATAACCGGCGCCGGTTCTCGCGCTGCCTGCGATGGTTTTTGCCCGAGTACCAGAAGAGTTTCCAGAAAAGGCGCTTCCGGCTCGCGGTGCACGATGGCAGACTCTATGCTCGAAAAGCCGGCCTGTTTCAGGAAGCACTCGAGTTCCACCTCGGAGAACCCCAGCCAGAGATCGGCATACAGTTCGCGAGCTTCCTCGAAGTGATGCTTGAGCAGGTCTAGGATCGCGATACGTCCTCCCGGCTTGAGAATTCGGCATGCCTCCTGGATGGACGCCTGCGGATGCTGGGCGTGATGAAGCGACTGGCTCAGGATGGCGAGATCAACCGATGCGCTTTCGATAGGTAGCTCTTCGAGGTCACCGCAGCGGTATTCGAGATTGGCCAAGCCATGCTTGCGGGCCAGATCCGTCCCAAAGGCGACCATGTTCTCGGAGTTGTCTACGGCAATGACGCGTTCGGCGCGTTGAGCAAGCAATTGCGAAAGAGTGCCTTCACCGGCCCCCAGATCGGCAATCACCAATGGGGGCATGAGTTTGAGAAGCAGCTCCGCCATCCCTTTCCACGAGCGCCCCGGCACATACTGGCGTCCGAACTTGCCCGCCAGCTCGTTGAAGTAGGCGCGCATGCGGTCTTGCCGCTTGTTAAGGACCAGTTTGAGGGCCGCTTCATCTTGCTCCGCTTCCGGCAACTCCCTTGCTGCGGCGCGAAGCAGCTCGAGAAGCTGCTGAAGCTGTCCATTCCCTTCCCCGTGGGGTCGGATGAGGCGATAGAGGCTGTTCTTGCCCGTTCGCCGGTCTTCTACGAGTTCCGCCTGCTTTAGATGCGATAGGTGGGTGGAAATGCTGCTCTGACCCATGTTGAGGATTTCTTGCAG
>JBAUOG010000584.1:0-12682 GCA_049579625.1 Bryobacteraceae bacterium | reverse complement strand
ACCATATTGGTCAAGCGCCACCCCACTACTCGGCGTCTTTCTTCGACGTGACGAGCGGCAATAACTCAATCGATGGCATTGTGTATTTCAATGCGGGCCCGGGCTGGGATGCCACGACCGGTCTCGGTTCGCCATCCAGCGCCCAACTGGTCAGCTATCTGATCCAATTCGTTTCGCCGGGTGACGGGACGTCCGCGATTGCGCAGTCGGAGCCGCATGGTGGTGGCAAGCCGGCCAAGCCCGGACAAATGAAGCCGCATTGATTTCAATGCGGTTCGCGTGTTTTCAATGGTTCGATGGCCCGGTTCGCACCTTCGCCAGTTCGTTTCGCAAAAACGCGGAGCGGCGCTCCGGCAGATGCTGTTCCTCCATTCAGATGAGCGGCAGACCTGTACTAAATCTTTAGCTTCTAGCTATAGTTAGGCACAGGTCCATCGTAAGTGGCTTCGTTTTTTCCGGCTACTGCGTGGCCACGGCCGCTTCCGGTTGGTCGACGCCGTTGAGCTTGTTTACGACACGCAGCAGGTCTCCGGTCCGGTAGAAATCCACGGCAATGATGTTTGGAATGTGGTGCCGCTCCGCTTCGCACTTTTGGGCTCTGGCCAGCAGGAAGTCGTAGGCATTGACGATGGCCGCATTCGAGGGCTTGGGCGTCGGCGTGGTGTCAATCCAGTGGTTCATCAGGAACAGTGATCCCGTGTCGCCGCCGCGGTTCGGGCTGCATGAAAATTCATCGGGCTTGGGGAATGAATACGGCGTTTCCCGCATGGTCGGATAAGCAGGCCTCAGCCACGAGGCGCCTGGCTTCCCCGATTCCAGAAAGCAGGCCACCCGTTGCCCGGACGTGATCATCTCGCGCAACGTGGGCCACGGCGGACCAGTTGCTCCTTTGTAGACGAATTCGGTGAGGCCGGCCTTGTCGAATGCGGCAGCCAGGTCGCGCGGGTCAACATAGTCTTCTATGTCGAGAATCAAAACTTCATCCGGATGAGTTACCAGGTAGTCTCGAATCTCGCGCAGCGCGGGCTCAACCTCGTAGGCGCCGAGCTCACAGAAACCGTGGCAGAAATACAAACCGTGCTTGCTCTCATCAACGCCTACCAGCCGATCGCGAATGCGCATGGCTGCGCTGAAGCCGTCCGTGCCCATCACTTGCTTCATCTTGTCGGCGTTAGGCTCTTCGCTCAAGTCAGTCTTGATTCGCGCTCCGCCGGGAAAACCATAATGAACATCAATCAGCAGCGCGCGGACACCATCGCGCAACTGCTGCACCATGCTCGCTTCCTGCTGCGGAAACATCCAGCCGGGCGCATCCTGGTTGGACATCGAATTGTGGGAGCCCGCAAAAACGACTTGGTCCAGATGCTTGTCGCACAGCTCCGGATAGCCGTTGCAAGCGGTCACCTCCGCCGCTTCTACGGGCTTAATGGCAGGATTTCGGAACAACATCCACGCCCCGGCGGCCAGCAACAAGACCCCGGCCGCGATCGAAGTGGCCAATCTCCACCGTCGTGGCTTGTGTCCGGCGACTGGCTGTTCGTGTTGAGCTATTCTGCCGAGAAACAGGCGAAAGGCTTCCAATACCCCACAGAAGGCGGTGACAACACCCGCGACCACCACGGCCATCTGCAGAACCAGCAAGGGATAGCTCATGGCGAGCAGGCCCAACAAGATCAAGCCCGCGCTCCAGGCCAGGCGCGCTCCATTCGAGACAGGTGGCGTGGCAATCACCCGGCCAGCTCGACGCAATGCGGCAAGCGGGTCCACAGACTCCATCATCGACGTCGTTGCGGCCGCCAGCAGAACGCCCAGGCCGACGAAGAATATGCCCCACCGCGCAAGGTCTCCGAAATAGGCGAGCCAAAGACCGCGGGCCAGGCCTTTCAACGGCGGTTGTGGGATAAGCTCTGTCGCCAGCACGCCTGCTGGAAGCAGCGCCGCCAGCAAGAGGCCCAGAAGGATCAGCGCAACGCCAACGTGTACTAACCCTCGGCGCTTATCGGCCGCCACCCACAGTGCTGCCACCAGCAGCGCCAGGCCCAGCGGGAGAAGCACTTTCCAGAGCCATCGCAGTTTGTTTCCCACCCGCCACAGATCGATCAGGTATTGGGCCCGGCCGCCGTCACCGAGCGAAGCCAAGGTAGTGTTCAGTTGCTTAGGAACTTTCGCGGCCAGCACCGGGCTCGCCTGCTGAAGTGTGTCCTGGATCAGAATCTGCAGGTCGGGAATCGAGAGGACGACGCGCCGCGCTCCCTCAGAAAAGGCCGCTTCATGTGCCCGCCTGGCGGCAACGCCAACCAACACCTGAAATGGCCGGGTGGAAACCAGTCCTCGGGTGCTGGCTTCAAGGATCGGCCGGACCGCGATCAGATCCGGGCGGCCTTTGATGATAGCGTCGGCAACTAGGGTCGAAACATAGCTCGCGACACCAGGATCTGCCAGACTGCGCTCCGCCCGCTGGCCGAACACCCTGGCATCAAACAGGCTGCGTGCCGCGATGAACGACGTGGTCCCGGCGAAGAGCGCAACTGTGCCGGTAAGAGTGCAGATCCAGAACGCGCTCGTGTTCCGGACGCTCACTGGAGGTCGCCTTTCATTGCGGATGCCGCGCGGATGTGGCGAACGTATTGCAAGCTGTGATGTCTCCCGACTTCATGCCCCGCTGGAACCAGGCGACGCGCTGCTCGGAAGATCCATGGGTGAAGGACTCCGGGCTGACGGCGCGGCCCGCCATCCGTTGCAGCCGGTCGTCGCCCACCGCAGCCGCCGCCTGCAATCCCGATCGAACATCACTCTCATTGATGAGCTTCCGCTGGGCCGTCGAATTGGCCCAGACCCCAGCAAAGCAGTCGGCCTGCAACTCCACGCGGACAGACAGCGGGTTCTGCTCCGAGGGGTGGGTCTGCTGCAACTGGCGCACCTTGCTCTCGATGCCCAGGATCTTCTGCACGTGGTGGCCGATCTCATGCGCAATGACATACGCCTGGGCAAACTCGCCGGGCGCTCCGAAACGGCGCTTCAGCTCATCGAAGAAGGCCAAGTCCAGGTAAACTTTCTCATCACCCGGACAGTAGAATGGGCCCACCGCTGTCTGCGCCTGGCCGCAAGCGGACGGGTACGAATCACGATATAGAGCCAGCTTTGCGTGATGATACTGCGGGAGAGTCTTATCCCAGCCCGCCTGCACATCGTTCAGAACGAACGTGACGAACTCGACTTCCGGTTGCTCCTTGGCTGTCTGAGCGGGGTTCGGGGCGGAACGCGTCGACGTTGGCGCCGTAGAGCCACCCTGAAACAGGGCAAAGAAGTTTCTGCCGAAGATAAGGCTGAGCAGGCCGACAATCAGGATGCCACCGAGACCCAGGCGTCCTCCGCCGAATCCACTGCCTCCTGCTCCTCCGCTCTGGTCCCGGTGATCTTCAATGTCTTCGTCGCTTCCGCCCGGTGTCCACTGCATACTCTGCTCCAGATTGTATCTGTGTGCGATGCTCGCGAGAGCAGCGTCATTAACTTAGATGAAACACTTCCTCAAGCCGAAGCATTGATTCATCCGCCCGCCCGCTCAGACCCACAAAGAAAGGCTTCATCTCCTCCTGCCAGCGCCGATTCACGTCCAGCACAGCCATCACGGCCAAGGCCTCTTGAAAACTGGGCGTCTCCACGTATCCCACCAGCAGCCCATCGTCGCGAAGAAATAGGGAGTAGTTGTGCCAGCCGGTCGCCGAAAGTGCTTCACGCATTTCCGGCCAGACATGCTTATGGCGCTCTTTATATTCCTCCAGCCGCTCCGGCCGTACCTGTAGAAGAAAGCACACTCGTTCCATGGTCTGTTCCCTCAGATCTTCTCATTGCGGGAATGGAGCGAGTTTCCGCCATTCGCGCCACCGCCGTTTCTGATCCCCGTTTGTGATACATTCCCGGCTGAAAGGTAGAAGTTCGCCGGCAGGTCTTACAGGGAGCGAGGGGGATGACATGAAGAAGCTGGTTGGCATATTTGTGCTGTTGATTGCTTTCCTTTGCCCGGTATGGGCGCAGGTGGATGCATCGTCGCCGGAGGGTATGGCGTTGGGGGCGATTACTCGAGAGACGGACGCGGCGAAGAAACTGGCTCTGCTGGAGGAGTTTGTGAAGACGTTCCCCAGCAGCTCTCAAGCGGCTTGGGCGTGGGAGCAGTTGCAGGACGTATATCTTCAGGCGAAGGACTACGCCAAAGCCCTGGAAGCCGGCGAGAAGGCGCTCGCGACCGATCCTGACAATCCGATTCCCGCGTATGAGAATTTGAAGGCTGCCGAGGGATTGAACGACTCAGATGCCATCCTGAAGTGGGCCGCTGAAACATCGCGGCTTGCGCGCAAGGCGATCGCTGCCACCAAACCCGACGACGCCGACGCCAAGGCCCGTGCCGACTACGATCAGCAACTCGACACCTACTCCGATTACGCTGTGTTTGCCGTCGCGTTAAAAGAGACCGATCCGAAGAAGATCGTTGCGTGTGCGGAAGCACTTCAGCAACAGAGTCCAAAAAGTGAATACGTAGGCAAGCTGGCGGGGCGCTACCTGGCAGCACTGCAGCAAGCCGGGCAAGGCGACAAAGTCGGTCCCGCGGCTGACAAGATTCTGGAGCGCGATCCGAACAACGCGGATGCTCTTCTGGCGGCGGCTAACTTCAACATGGAGCACCAGAATCTGGACCAGTCGTTAGCGTTTGCGGCAAAGGTCACCCAAGTTCTGCAAGCGGCAAAGAAGCCTGAAGAAATGAGTGACGCCGATTGGAAGAAAAAGAAAGACGCGATGCTGGCCGTAGACTACTGGATACAGGGTCTCGACTACTACACTAAGAAGGACTATCAGCAGTCTGACAAGGTACTCCGGCAGGCACTGCCATTGGTTCAAGACAACAAGCAACTGCTGGGAAGTGTGACCTTTCACCTTGGCGTTTCGAATTACGAACTCGCGAAGGCCGGCAACAAGGCGCTGATGAAAGATGCCCTGGCGTTCTCAGAGCAGTCGGCAGCGATTCCTGGGCCACTAGAGGCTCAGGCGGCGGAGAACATTAAAACGATTAAGAAAGCTATGGGACCGGCCAAGAAGTAGCGTGACAGGTGCTACTCGTCTCCTAGCTTGCGATCGAGCACTAAGTAGTTGCGCACGTAGTCCTGCACCGCATCCCGGAGCGGCATGAACTGGGTCGTGTGTCCCGCTGCCCGGAGCTTCGTTAAATCCGCGCAAGTGAAGTACTGATACTTGGAGCGTAGTGCTTCCGGCATCTGTATGAAGTCGATTGCCGGCTCCCGTCCTAGGGCCGCAAAGATGGCCTGTGCCAAAGTCAGCCATGTCTTTGGCTCGCCCGAGCCGATATTGAACAGGCCTCCACCGTCGGTCCTCTGCGCCAGGTCGACTGTTACCGCAACCGCGTCTTTCACGTAGAGGAAGTCGCGCTTCTGTCCGCCATCGGGATAGTCGGGCTTGTAGCTCTTAAACAGCGACATCCTGCCGCTCTGCTGAATCTCACGGAACGCCTTGTTGACCACACTACGCATGTTTCCCTTATGGTCTTCATTAGGGCCGTAGACATTGAAGTACTTCAACCCGGTCATCTGATCCAGAAAGCCGGCCCGCTGTGCGTGGCAATCAAATAGGTGTTTCGAGTAGCCATACATGTTGAGAGGGCGCAGGCTCTCGAGAGGCCGCGATTCGGACACGCCCGTCTCGAGGGCTCCATAAGTCGCGGCTGAAGATGCGTAAACGAACCTGCGTGACCCATCCAGCGCGAAATGGGCCAGCAGCTTGGTGAATTCAAAGTTGTTGCGGATCAGGTAGCTGGCGTTGGTCTCTGTCGTGGACGAGCACGCCCCGAGATGAAAGACCGACTTGATGTCTTTGAGGTGCGCTGGATTCTCACGAACCCGCCTCTCCAATTCATCGCCCTCTACATAATCGGCGAACTTGAGCGGCACAAGATTCTTCCACTTCTCGTCCTCGCGCAAGAGATCGCAAACCAGGATGTTCGTGAAACCGCGGCGGTTCAACTCCCAGATCAGAGCGCTGCCGATGAAGCCCGCACCGCCCGTGACGAGGATTCTCCCCTGCGATAGGTCAGTCATGAATCGCGTTCACCCGCCCTTACGCACGATCAGCAATGGAACCTTAGTTCGGTGTCGAACCGAGTTTATGGTTGTTCCGAAGATCAGATCCATGAGTCCATGATGTCCGTGAGCCGCCAATATGACCAAGTCGGGATTCAACTCATTCGCGGCATTCGCAATCTCCTCAGCGGGATTCTTGCCATGCCGAACTAGAGTCTCGACCTCCACGCCCGATTTGCGGAGCGCCCCGGCGACGTGTTCAAGGTAATCGATTCCTTCCGTCACTTCAGCGGTCGAGGCGAGTGAGCCGAACAATTGGCTTGTGACGCCCTCCTCCACGTGGAAGAGGATCACCCGCGCATCGTGCGGTTCGGCGAGGGACAGGGCGTTGGAAATCGCCTCATTGTCTGCCTCGGAGTGATCCAACGGGACAAGAATTAGACGGTAGCGTTTTGGTGTGACATGCAAGACTTGCTGCGGCGCCACGGGGAAGGCGACCGGTTCGTCGGCGGCAGTTCGCCTGCGCTGCACCGTTGGTCCCAACGCCGGCCAAAACATCACAATTGCCAGCATCACCAGCAACGATCCGCCCACGGCGATCGCTAGCACTGCTCCCCAAATGCTTCCGCCGGCCATCAAGTCGGCAGCCTGCTGCCACGCGAGGCCGATGTTCAGCACGAGGATCACCGCCGCGCATATCCAGGCGAGGATCTTCACCCACAGGTGGTTGGCAAAGTCTCCCATCCGCTTCCGATCACTTGTAAACTGCACCAGCGGAATCACCGCGAAGGGAAGCTGGATGTTCAGTATGACCTGGCTCAAAATGAGAAGCCTAAAGCTGCCAGTGTCACCGAAATAGAAAATGGTGAGGGCTGCGGGCACGATAGCTAGCGAGCGGGTGACGAGACGCCGCAACCAGGGTTGAATACGGAACTGGAGAAATCCTTCCATAACAATCTGGCCGGCCATCGTGCCGGTCAACGTAGAGGACTGCCCCGAGCAGATCAAGGCCGCTCCAAAGAGCATGCTTGCGGCGGTGGTGCCGAGTAGCGGCGTCAGGAATTGATGCGCCTGTTGAATCTGCGTCACTACGATGTTGTTCTTGAAGAAGACGGCTGCGGCGAGGATCAGGATCATGGCATTGACCAGCAGGGCTCCGTTCAGCGCAATCGTGGAATCGATGAAGTTGTACCAGCAGGCTTTCCGCTTTTCATCGTCCGATCGCCCGATCCGCCTGGTCTGAACCAGCGCTGAATGCAGATAAAGGTTGTGCGGCATGACGGTCGCTCCGAGAATGCCGACAGCGATGTACAGGCTGCTACCGTCTAAGCGCGGGACGAGCCCGTTCACGATGGCCATAACGCCGGGTTTCGCCCAAAAAATCTCGATGGCGAAGCAGCCGGCGATGATCGCAATCAAGCTGAGCACGAATGCCTCAATCACTCGGATGCCCAGCCGGGTAAACCAAAGCACCAGCAGGGTATCTAGGGCCGTGATCAAGACACCCCACAGGACCGGAATCTTGAAGAGGAGGTTCAGCCCAATCGCAGCACCCAGCACTTCGGCAAGGTCACAAGCGACGATAGCAATTTCGCACAGGATCCAGAGCATCTGCGAGATCGCTCGGGGGTACTCGTTCCGGCACGCCTGGGCGAGATCTCGCCGGGTTACGATCCCCAGACGGGCGCTCAGTGTCTGCAGAAGGATGGCCATCAGATTCGAGACCACCACCACCCACAGCAGCTTGTAGCCGAAGCGGGCGCCTCCCTCCAGATCGGTGGCCCAGTTGCCCGGGTCCATGTAGCCTACACTCACCAGGTACGCGGGACCGGCGAAGGCCAGCAGGCGGCGCCAGATGGTCTGATGCGACGTGCCGACACTTTCGTGTACGTCGGGCAGAGACATTCCCGGAGTTTCAACTGGGCGGGAGTCGAGCATTCCTTAGACTTCAGCTTAGCGAACGGAGAACTCTCACCGAAGGTTTCCTCCGTCCGCAGTGGCCGGCCCCTATGATGAGGAGTCTGCGAGGCTCAGCTCGCGCTCGCGATAAGATGAGCCGGGTTGCCCGAAACGCCGCTGAATGACTTCCAAATACACTTCGTTTGATCGCCGCCGACTTGTTCTAAAGCCGCTGTCCGCGAGAGTGCATGATCTTCCCCTTGAGCACTGGCTGCAATTGAACGATCCGGCTCCTCCGTTCGAGCACCAGGATCTGGCGGTGGTAGCTGAACGGCTGCGGGAGGCTCGCCGAAAAGACGCTCCCGTCATGTTCATGATGGGAGCCCACGTCTTGCGGGCGGGTGTGAATCGCCACATTATCGACCTGCTGGAGCGTGGCCTCCTCACCCATGTTGCAATGAACGGGGCGGGCATCATCCACGACTATGAACTCGCCCGAATCGGCGCCACCACCGAGAGCGTCGCGCGCTACGTCCAAAGCGGGGAGTTCGGATTGTGGACGGAAACCGGCGAGTTGAACGACTGGATCGGCGCGGCTGGCGGCGAGGGTCTCGGTGAGTGCGTCGGCCGGCACATTCTGGAGAGCGATTACCCTCACCGCGATCTCAGCGTGCTGGCGGCTGCCTATCGCTGCTCGGTTCCGGCCACGGTCCATGTCGGCGTCGGGTACGACATTATCCATCAGCATCCGAACTGTGACGGAGCGGCGGTGGGTTCGGCCAGTTATCACGATTTCCTTTTGTTTACCCACACCGTGGAAAACCTCGAAGGCGGTGTCGTGCTCAGCTTCGGGTCGGCGGTCATGGCTCCCGAGGTTTATCTCAAGGCCCTTTCCATGGCGCGCAACGTCGCTCACCAGGAAGGCCGCGAAATCCGTCACTTCACTACGGCGGTCTTCGACCTGATGCCCATCGAAGGAGACTTCAGGCGGGAACTGCCGAAGACCGATCCAGCTTATTATTTCCGACCTCGCAAAACGATCTTGATTCGCACGGTTGCCGATGGCGGCGAGAGCTTCTATTTCAGCGGCGATCACCGGGCTACGGTTCCAGCACTGTGGAAAGCCATCGGCACAGCCACCGCTTATCCTGGTGTGTAGCACTCACAACTTTTGGTCGGTGTGCCCGGAGGAGAGCAGATTTGTCTCATCGAAGAATTCTTAGTCTTATGCTGGTCGCTTTGCTTGGAACCGCCGTCGAGGTTGCCGCCCAGACACCGGCGGCAGGAGCGGCTCCGGGTGCTGATCAGCCTAAGGCCGCCACAAAGCCAGATCCTGAATCCATTGAACGTGGTCAGAAAACCTTCGTCCAAAATTGCGGCTTCTGTCATGGTTCCCGCGCGAAGGGCGGCGAAAAAGGCCCCGATCTTCTTCGGTCGGTGCTGGTGCTCGATGACGAGAACGGAGCGAATATCGGCCACGTGATCCTAAAAGGCCGTCCGGACAAGGGTATGCCCAAGTTTGTGATGACGCCGGAACAGATTGCCGATATCTCAAACTTCCTGCACGACAGTATCAACTCTGCAAAGAATCGCGATAACTACCAGATTCTGAATATTGTCACCGGCGACCCCAAAGCGGGAGAAGCCTACTTCAACGGCGCGGGAAAGTGCACCAGTTGTCACTCCGTCACCGGCGACCTCAAAGACATCGGTGGAAAGTATGATCCCGTCACGCTACAGGATAAGATTCTGATGCCGCGCGACCGCTGGGGCGGCGCTCCGCAGCCGAAGTCCGAGGTGACGGTAACCGTCACGTCGCCGTCCGGCGAGGCGGTTACGGGACGCCTGCTGGGCGTCAACGATTTTAATGTTGCCTTGCGCGATGATAAGGGCGGCTTTCGATCCTTTACTCGGAGGGACGAAAGCAATCCCAAGGTGGAGATTCACGATCCATTAAGAGTGCACACCGACATGTTGAAGAGTTACACGGACGAGAATGTCCATAACCTCACCGCTTACCTGGTGACCCTGAAATGAAGATCAATCACTTCCTGGTGGGCCTTTGTGTTGGCATCACTCCCCTCACCTTGTCCGCGCAGTTTTTTCTCGACCCGTCTCTGTTGACCAAGCCACCCACGGACGCGTGGCCAACCTACAACGGCGATTACTCGGGGCGCCGCTTCAGTACGCTTACGCAAATCAATCAGGCGAACGTCCAGAATCTGACGCTCGCCTGGATTTTCCGGATAAAGCCTGGACCCGGATCGGGCGCGATTGTCGGTGGTGAGGGTCCGCCGGCTGTCGAGGGCGCCCCGATCGATCCGGATGTCGCGACCATCAAGGCCACACCGCTCATGGTGAACGGCATTCTGTACCTCTCTACTCCCGATAACGCCTGGGCTGTCGACGCCCGCTCGGGACGCCAACTTTGGCACTACAACTGGAAGACCAAGGGCGGCATTCACATTGGCAATCGCGGCATGGGGATGTACGGCGGCGGGCTCTTTTTTGAGACGCCTGATAACTATCTCGTTTCGCTCGACGCGAAAACCGGGAAGGAACGCTGGCATGTCGAAATCGCGGACGTAAAGCAGGAGTACTTTTCGACGCCGGCGCCGATCGTGGTCGGCAATCACGTCATCGTGGGGACGGGAGGCGACTCGCTGGACGTGCCGGGTTTCCTCGAGGCTCACGATCCGGAGACTGGCGCCACGCAGTGGAAATGGTGGAGTGAGCCGCTCAAGAAAGGCGACCCCGGATCGGAAACCTGGCCCGACGAATACTCCATGCGCCACGGTGGCGGCATGACCTGGATCCCTGGAACCTACGATCCCGAGATGCATCTCTATTACCTGGGGACCGGCAATCCGAATCCTGTGATGACCGGCCGCAGCCGCGAAGGCGATAACCTTTACACCTGCTCTATCGTTGCCCTGAACGTGGACACGGGGAAACTGGTCTGGCATTTCCAACCCTCACCCCATGACACGCACGATTGGGACGCTGCGCAAACCACGGTTCTGTTGGACGGGGAGTTCAAAGGCAAGCCGCGCAAGATGCTTGCCCAGGCGAACCGCAACGGATATTTCTTTCTGCTCGATCGCGCTACGGGTGAGCACCTGCTTACCGCGCCCATGATCGAATCCATGAACTGGTCGAAGGGCATATCCGCCAACGGGCAACCGATTCCCGATCCCGCCAAGGAGGCCATTATCGCGGGCGTGCTCGTCTCGCCGAATTCCAGCGGAGCCACCAACTGGCCGCCGCCGAGTTTCAATCCGGAAACCGGGCTGTTTTATGTGGGCCTATCGGAAGTCTACAGTGAGTTCTATTTGACCGATACCGATCCTCACCCGGAAGGCTATGCGGCAGCTGAGCGCGAAGTCGGATACCTGGGAGGCAGCTTACGCGCGATCGATTATAAGACCGGCAAGACCGCTTGGAACCACCGTTACCCGTCGGGTGGCGGGGGTGCCACCGGAATCTTAACCACGGCCGGAAAGCTGCTGTTTGCGGGGGATGGTTCACAGCATGTGGTGGCTTATGATCCCGCGAATGGCAAGATTCTTTGGCACGCGGGACTGGCCGACGATGTCTCGAATGGCCCGATCACTTATATGCTGGACGGGCAGCAATACCTGCTGTTTGGGGCAGGGGATTCGCTCTACGCAATGACGGTTCAGCAGTAGCGGGGGAGGCGAGGGCTACCTGCGACGGATTGAGGAGCGGCTCCGTTACGCCAGCTTGCCGTCGCGCCGTTGGTCTGAAAACATCAGTTAGCTCGCGCAGCAATGTTTCCTTCAGGCTATCCCTCGCGCCTGAATCGTTACTGGAACCAGTGGTTGCGTTTCGGCCAAGTCAACCAATGCATCCAGCCCTTCGTCTCCCTCTTCGAGATACTTCGGGTCGGAATTGACTCGCCACAAGTTGTATTTGGCTCCAAGGATGTTTCGCGCAGCCAGAATGCCCGTTACCATCGAATGGTCCTGGTTATTGTAATGATGCATGCCGTTGCGGCCGATCAACTGCAGGTTTTCAATCCCTTTAAGGAATTCCTGCACCGCCGACAAGCCTTCTTTGTACTGCGTGTCATAAACCGGATAGGCTTTCGGGACCCTGCGCACCACGCCGTCCAGGATTGCTGAGGGTTCAACCAATCCCAGGCCCGCCAACTCGCTTCCAGCTAACTTAAGCAGTCTCTCGTCCGACATTTCCCAAAGAGAGTCGTTCTCAAAACAGAAGTATTCCAGGCCCAAGGAAGTTGTCTCCGGGTCGGGCACCATGTCCGGGCTCCAGTTATTGAAATTCTGAATTCGTCCTACTTTGAACTCGGGATCGTGTATGTAAAGCCAATTGTCGGGAAAGAGATTCTTACCGCGGACGATGAGAACGACTGTTAGAAAATCCCTATAATGAAAGCACTCGGCCGCGCGCCGCAAAAACTCGGGTGGCGCCGGGTTGAGGCAGTTGAGCAGATCCCGAATCGCCATGCTGCTGATGTAGTGGGACCCGCGGTGAATCCCATCCTCTGTCTGAATACCGGTAATTCGTCCCGGCTCCCACAAGATCTTTCGCACGCTGGTGCTGAAAAGAAGTTGAGAGCCCTTTTTCTGAATCCGTTCCGCCATGCGAGACCACATCATTCCCGGGCCGAGCCTGGGGTACAGAAAACGGGAAATCAGTGTTTTGGCTTGGGA
>JBAUOG010000583.1:0-6491 GCA_049579625.1 Bryobacteraceae bacterium | reverse complement strand
GCGCTGGCGACCGCGATTACGGTGAAGACACCCGCAGCCGCAATCAGCCACCATTGTCGGGTCATAGCCTGGTGTGCCAGGCGCCGGAAAAACGGCAGGCGATGGCCGGACGCGGGGTTCTGATGGGATAAACCCTCGGCAGCCGATCTCAGATCAGCGCGGATTTCCGAGGCGGCTTGGTAGCGCTTCTCAATGTCCTTCTCTAGAGACTTATTGATGATCTCTTCCAGCTTTGCCGGGAGTTCGGAATTCAACTCCCGGGCCGGAGAGGGCACGCATGCCGCGATGGCCTCGTGAAGTGTCGCCGCCGTCTCGCCTCTGAATGCCCGCTGTCCGGTCGCCATTTCGTAGAGCACTAAGCCGAATGAAAATAGGTCCGTGCGAGCATCCAACCGCTCGCCCCGCACCTGTTCCGGCGACATGTATGGCGCCGTGCCCATCGCCACGCCTGTTCGGGTGAGACTCGTGTCAGTTGCCTGGCCTGTTTCTCCCGTCGGCGCGGCAAGCTCCTCTCCTCCATTCAGCTGCGCCAATCCGAAGTCCAGGATCTTGGCTTCGCCGCGAAGGGTAATAAAGATGTTCGCTGGTTTGATGTCGCGATGGATGATACCCCTCTCATGCGCCGCCTCCAACCCGCCTACAATCTGAATTGCCAGGTCGAGCAGCTTCTCAAGCTGTACCGGCTTTACAAGAATGCCGCTCTGATTCAGCTCCTGCAGCGTCTGCCCCTCGAGCAACTGCATCACAATGAAGGGGCGCCCTTCATATTCTTCGACTTCGTAGATCGTGCAAATGTTCGGATGGTCCAGCGTCGAGGCCGCGCGTGCCTCGCGCTCAAAACGCTCGAGCGCCAGCGGGTCACTGGCCAGTTCCTCCGGCAGGAACTTCAAGGCGACTCGGCGGCCTAGCTTGATGTCTTCCGCTTTGTACACCAGCCCCATGCCGCCGCCGCCCAGCATCTCCAGAACGCGGTAGTGGGAAACCTTCTTGCCAATCAAGTTTGCGGCGTAACTAGTAGGAGACTTCAAGCCGCCCACGGCGGTCGAAGTCTGTACGCCAGCCGACTGTTGCGCCACCCACTCCACCGGCATTCTCAACCGGTATCCGCGCCGCGCCACCGTCTCGACATAACGTGGCTTTTCCGCTGAGACCCCCACTGCCAGGCGGAGCTTCTTAATAGCGGCGTGAATGCTGTTGTCGAACTCGACGACGGTATTGTTTGGCCAGAGCGTCCTGCGAATAGCCTCCATCGTCACCACCTCGCCGGGATGTTCGAGGAGCATCTTAAGAATCTGAAGGGGCTGCTCCTGCAGGTGAACCCTGCGCCTGTTCTTGTTTAGTTCCCCGGCTTTGATGTTTAGTTCAAACGCACCGAACCGGACGATGTGGGAGGGCGGGGCAGCGGGCATTTGGAGTTAGCCGAGCTGAAGCCAGATTTTACCAGAAAAGGCGAGCGGAGGGTATTAAATTGCCCGTCTCCGTCCGCGCATGTCAACTGATTCAACTTTCTTGGAATCGCCTCTCCGTTCGTAGTCTGGACAAGCAATTTCGCTGGTTGCGATCTGATGTCCGGTAACCTGTGACCCGCCATTCACTTAGCAGATCGAGCGAGGTCAGCGGCAAATCAGTGACAAATCATGGAGCGACTGATCGAAAGCAATATACCGTTAGAGCGACATGGAGGATGAAGATGAACATTAAGCTGCTTGCAGGACTAGGTTTGGTCGCGCTCCTTAGCAGCGCGGACGTCATAAACGGGAGCCTCTTTCGTTCCATTCGAGCCGGCGACATGTCTGAAGTTCAGAATCTCTTGCGCCAGGGTGCGGACCTTAACGCGCGCGACGAACACGGGGCCACGCCACTTATGTACGCGGCCCAATATTCGACCGCGGAGTGCATGAAACTGCTGCTCGATAAAGGAGCCAATCCGAATGCGAAAAACAAGTTCGGGGCGACTGCCTTGATCTGGGGAGCCCATGACGCGGCAAAGGTCCGCATCCTGATTGCGAGCGGTGTTGACGTCAACGCGCAGGCGAACTCCGGCCGCACCGCACTCATGTCCGCCGCGGCAACCGTCGGAGCGGCCGATGCGGTCAAGGAGCTGCTCGCGGCGGGCGCCGACGTAAAGGCGCGGGATTCCATGAATCGCGGGGCAATCGCAGCCGCCGCCGACGCCGGCGATGTAGCCATCCTGAGGCAATTGTTGGCGAAAGGAGGCGACCCCAATGAGTCTGCGCAGTTCGGATCTGCCTTGATCAATGTTTCTTTGCGCGGAAATGTGGAGGCGGTGAAAATGCTGATTGCTTATGGCGCTGATGTCAACTTCAAATCCGCGCACAACCCTCCGGTGAAGGCGGGTGTTCAGGATATGGGAGAACTGACGGCACTCATGACAGCCGCCTCTTGCGGCCATTCCGAAGAAGTCAACATCCTCCTCAATGCCGGCGCATCTGTCAACGTCTCGGATATGCGTGGAATGACGCCGCTGCTGCTGGCTGTTACCGCCGAATCCCAGAACGTCGAAACCGTTCGCGTTCTGCTGGCCAAAGGTGCCGATGTGAATGCGAAAGACCACAACGACCGGACCGCACTCGCGTGGGCGAGCCTATGGGGGGAAACGCCGATCGTGAAATTGCTGCGTGGGGCGGGTGTGAAAGGCGATGAAGCCTCCGTCATGGCAGTCGGTCGCCCGGCCGCAAATCCTGGGTCTCCCCCTCCTATTCGGGAGGCTGTGGAGAAGAGTGTGGCACTGCTCCAGGCAAGCGGCGCACTATTCTTCACCAAATCGGGCTGCGGCGCGTGTCACCATCAGTACCTTACTGGAATGCTGGTTGCCGAGGCGCGCGAAAAGGGCTTGCGCGTGAATGAAAAGTTATCCGCCGACGCGATCAAGCAAGTGATGACTGTACGGGCAGCGGAGACAGAACCATTACTTCAGCATCGCGGCGTGGTTGTGACTAATACAGCTCTGCTAGCCAGCTTGGCGGACCAGCACTATGCGCCAGACGAGGTTACCGATGCACTGGTTCACCATATCATCGGATTACAACAAGAGAACGGCTGGTGGCCCTTCCTTGTCAACAGGCCCCCAATGACATCGCCCGTCACTGAGACTGCCCGGGCAATCCGCGCTCTTCAGGTATATGGCCCTGAAGGGCGTCGGGCCGAGATTGCGCCCCGTATCGAGCGCGCGCGCGCCTGGCTCCTCGCCTTTTCGCCGCAGGTCACGGAGGAGCGTACGATGCAATTGCTCGGTCTCCATTGGAGCGGCCTTGATCCGGCGGATTTGAAGGAATTGTCCCGGGGACTGATATCGATTCAGCGCGACGATGGCGGTTGGGGGCAGCGACCGGGATTTGCCAGCGATGCGTATGCGACCGGCCAGGCGCTCTACGCCCTGAACAAAGCTTCTGCCCTGGCAACCTCAGATCCGGTATGCCGCCGAGGTATCGAGTTTCTGCGGCGCACCCAGTTGGAAGATGGTTCGTGGTACGTAAAGAGCCGGGCGGTGAAATTTCAGCCCTATTTCGAGAGCGGATTTCCACATGGCCATGATCAATGGATTTCGGCGGCGGGTACCGCTTGGGCCGCCGCGGCGCTAGCAGTTAATCTCCCCAATCCACCAGCATCGCGCGCAGCAAGGTAACAGCATAGCCGCTCCAACGACAATGAAAACGTTCGGAAGTAGATGGCCTACTCCTTCCCCCCCCCTTTTTCTGTGCCGGACACTACTAGCATTTCGGCCGCAGTTCGGAATCGGATGGTTTGCCTCCGTTGCCGAAGCGTGAGCTGGACAAATGGGTCGGAACGGATGCGGTCATTGATTCAATCGGTGTTCGTGCAGTGCGATCGACTAACCACCGTTGGAATCCCGCGCTCGTTCCTCGAATCGTGTGTAGGCTAAGAACAGAGAAAAGGATTTGCCTTGAGCATACTTCGTCTTTTTGGAATAGCCGGACTCATTTGCTGCGCTTTGAGCGCGGCCGCCCAGGCGAAGGCCGGTCAGCTGCGAGGCGGAAAGCTATTCTTCCTGGCTCTCGGTCTTGTGCTGTGGGCGATTGGCTTGGTGCTGAGCTTCCGTGGAGTTTAGAACGTCGGCTCCGATCGCGGAAGGCACAGGCGCGCCTCGGCCTGCCTTGCGTCTGTTGAGTCTGCTAGCAGAGTCCTCTTCCGCTCAGAACTTGGGCCACCAGCGCCATTGCTTGGCGGCCCCACATCTGTGTCTGGTTGGGAGAATGAGTCTAGTAACTTCGAAATGGCAGGTCGAACCATGAAGTGCAGTCCGAAAAACCCAAGCATATCCCTGCAGCTCACTGCTCTCTGTGCACTGGGTTTCTTCTTGAACCTGCCCCCTGAGGTGAGACAAACAGTTAAGACACTGTTAGCCGTCCGCTGAGGATTCATTGTACGGCGTGTTGCTTCGATTGCACAATTGCGGTCGTGGACAACCGTGGATTTTTTCTGACTTGGCAGGCCGTTCGTAGGCATCTCGCGGCGATGCCCAACGAACTGTATCTGGTCCGTTTGATTCACCACCAAACAGGTCGCCCGTTTCCTGGAGAACGACTTTGGACAGCAGCCCAGTTGGTGGGGGCCGCTACCATCCGCTTTCTCCGCGCTCGCAACTGCGAGGGGTGTGACGTGTACATTCACCCCTATGCCGGCAACCAAAACGCAGGCTACATTCTGGTCGATCTGGATCGTGCCGACCCAACCGTGGTGGAGGTCATGCGCGCCAACGGACATGACCCTTGTGTGGTGTTGCAAACCAGCCCCGGCCATCTGCAAGCTTGGATTCGCCTCAGCACTTGTCCACTGCAGCCGGCTCTGGCGACCGCGGCCGGCAGACACTTGGCACACCTCTACGGTGGCGATTGGGCCTGCACCGACTGGCGTCATTTGGGACGGCTCGCGGGATTCACCAATCAAAAACCTGCGCGACGCGCACCCGACCGCTACGCCCCGTGGGTGAGACTCGTCCACGCCTGTGCGGGTTTGGCGCCGTGCGGCGCGTCGTTGTTGGAGTCCGTCAGGCAATCTATACAACCGCCGGCCTCGCCGTTGCCGATCGACTGGACCACCACAGACCTCGGCCCAGTCAGCGTCGCGGAGGCCGTCACGATCTACCGGAGCTGTATGCGACGATGGCATATTCGGGAACGCTTTCCGCAGCCGGATTGGAGCATCGTCGATCTTTGGGTCGCCAGGCACCTGCTCTCGCAGGGCAAGCCCGCTGTTCAGATTCAAGCCATCCTGCGCCTCGCCAGTCCGCATTTTCCCCGCCGCCACGGCGATCCCGATGACTACCTGCGACGCACCGTCGCACGCGCAGCGTTTCCCTCCCCAGGGGACCCTGTGTGCCCGCATCATGATCCAGCCCCCGCGGCACGCCTCATCAGCACTTGTTCGAACTCCACCGGGGGCCGGTAACCCAGCGCCGAGTGCAGTCGCTTCTGGTTATAGACCTTGTCGATGAAGCACGCCAACGAGGCCCGCGCTTCGGCCAGGTCACGGTATTCCTGCCGATACACCTCTTCGTATTTCAGGGTTTTCATCCACGACTCGCAGCCCGCATTTTCCCAAGGGCTCGACTTGTGGCTCATGCTGATTTCACAGCCGTGGGCCTTCAACAGGCCCGTGTAATCCCCCGATGCATACTGGCTGCCGCGATCGGAATGATGCACCCACCCCGCCGGTGGCCGCCGCAACTCCAACGCCATGCGGAGCGCTGCCAGCGTGAGGTCGTCCTCCACACGCCTGTCCAGAGCCCAGCCAATCACGCGCCGCGAAAAGGCGTCAATGACCACCGCCAGGTAGACGAACTCTGCCTCCAGCCGGATGTACGTGATATCGGCCACCCAGAGCTGGTTGATGCCACTGAGCGTCATCTGTTCAGCCAGGTTCGGATAAACCCGTCGGCTGTGATTGGAGTCGGTGGTCACCACGAACTTCCGCTTCCGGATGCACAGCAGGTTGTCCTCACGAAGCAATCGGTAAACCCGTTTGGGGTTGACCATCCACCCTTCTCGGCGGAGCGCGGCCGTGATCCGCGGGCGGCCATAGCTCGGCCACTCCAGAGCGATCCGCTGGATGGCGTCGCGCAGGTCGATGTCGCGATCCGGCTGCGGAGCGGCCTCTTCGTCATAGCGGTAGAAGCTGGCGCGGCTCACGCCACCCAGCTCCACCATGCGCGCCATCGTCAGTCCCCGGTCGGCTTTCACTTCTTCTTGGACCTTCCGGTAGACCGCGGACTTCCAGTCAGTGCCTGCAGCATCCGCTGCTCCTCGATGCGCTGCAAGCACCCCTTCAAAAAATCGATCTCCAGCGCCTGCTGACCGACCTTCCGCTCCAACTCCGCGATCCGGCCTTCTGACCAGCGCTGCTTTCCGTTGCCTGGAAACACATTGCCCGGACCCTGACGGAACTCCCGCCGCCAGCGGTGCAGCACGTTGGGGTTTACCTCCAACGCTCGCGCCGCTTCGCCGATTGAC
>JBAUOG010000582.1:0-3524 GCA_049579625.1 Bryobacteraceae bacterium | reverse complement strand
CTTCCGGTTGGCTCAGCTCAAACTTCTGATCGGAGTTCACATGGAGATTATCCCACGCCTCCCCGGCAAGCGGGGCAAAGTATTCAGGCCCGTGCCAGCCCAGGCACGGGCTTCTGCGAAAGGGTTATTTGCAGTCGGTCTTCTAGAATCAAGGTGAGTCTATGCCGCTTCCCCAAATCGTTTTTGAGCCCTCGAATGGCTACGAGGACGCTCTGCACAAAGCCGCCGACGAATGGGGAATCGAGCGGGAGTTTTGGGACATCTTCGGCAAGAGACACGTGGCATCGGCGGCCATGGAGAGCCGTATCCTGGCCGCGCTGGGCCTGGATACGTCGTCTCAGAAGACCATCGAAGACGAGCGTGTCCGGCGCTTCGAGCGCCGCGCCATGCTTCCCATCCAGCCGGTCTCGATCGCCAGCGAAAATGAGAAGTGGGTCATCCTGTCGCTCGCCAAGTCCCATACGTCAGCTGACATCGAAATCGTCATAACCCTGGAATCCGGCGAACAGCTTCGCGCCCAACATAAGCTCAACCGGCTCAAGATGGTGGGCGAGTGGGGGTTGGGGTCCCGCGATTGGTGCGCCTACCTGGTTCCGCTGCCGCCCGAGGTTCCGCTGGGCTATCACTCCCTGCGAGTCCAGATCGACGATCCGCTGGTAGCGGAGGGCCGCTTGATTGTGACGCCAGAGCGCGCCTACCTTCCGCCACGATTGGCCGACGGCGGCAAGTGTGCCGGGTTGGCGATCACGCTGTACGGTCTTCGCTCTGGACGCAACTGGGGTTGCGGCGATTTCACCGATCTCCACAAGGTCGTCGATTGGGTGGCAGACGACTTGGCCGGCGCCTTCATAGGTCTGAACCCGCTGCACGCTCTGCACAACCGGTTCCCGTACAACCAGAGCCCGTATCTGCCGCTCTCCATCTTCTACAAGAACCTCATCTACATCGATATCGAAGCTGTGCCCGAATTTGCGGCCGGAGGCTTTGTGCAACGCCTCTTTGCGGGCCCGCGCGTCCAGCAAGAGATTCAGGCGCTGCGCGACAGCGAGTTCGTCGAGTACGAACGGGTCGACCGCTTAAAGAAGACTTTTCTGAAGTGCCTGTACCTTCAATTCGAACACGTTGCCAGCGCCGCACGAAAGCAGCAGTTTGAGGCGTTCTGCGAACGCGAGGGCGTCATGCTCGACCGATTCGCGCTGTACTGCGCACTCGATGAGGTGCTCCATAAACAGGATCGCAATCGCTGGACCTGGCGCGACTGGCCGGCGGGATACCACCATCCGGAATCGGACGCATGCGCGCGCTTCGCGGCCGGGCACCGCCGCCTGATTCGCCACTTCAAATACATCCAGTTCGTGCTGGAAGAGCAGTTGGCAGCTGTGCACGCCTATGCGCGAAGGCGCCTGCCGATCGGCCTCTATCATGACCTCGCGCTGGCCACGGACCGCTCAGGTTCCGATCTGTGGGCGCATGGCAGCTTCTACGTGCAGGGCTGTCGTGTCGGTTCCCCGCCCGACGCGTTCTCGCCGACCGGGCAGGATTGGGCCTTCCCTCCGCCCAATGCCGGGGCGCACCGCGTGAATGGCTACGAGTTGTTCCACCAAAGCATCCGTAAGATCGTTCGTTTCGGCGGAGCCCTGCGCATCGACCATGTGATGCGCCTGTTCCATCTGTTCTGGATTCCCGATGGCGTTAAGGCCGCCGATGGTGTTTACGTGAAAGACAACGCCGCCGACCTGCTGCGAATCCTGGCTCTGGAGAGCGTCCAGCAGCAGAACATCATCGTGGGGGAGGATCTCGGCACGGTCACCGACGCGATTCGCGACGCATTGGATAGGGCCGGCTCGCTCAGCTATCGGCTGTTCTACTTCGAGAAGCGGCAGGATGGTTCATTCATGCCGGCGGAAGAATACCCTCGCAACGCGCTGGTCGCTTCAACCACCCACGATCTGCCCACCATCGCCGGCTTCTGGACCGGACGTGACATCGAGGCGCGGCGTGCGGCGGGCCTCGCCGATGCAGCCGTTTATCAAAGACAGATCGCCGAACGCCAGGTCGATAAACAACGGATGCTGGACGTCTTGCATGCCGAGGAACTACTGTTGCCGAACTACACCCGCAACGCTGCCGACGTGCCGGAACTGGATGGCGCCTTGCACAATGCAATTATCGGATTCCTGGCCCAGACCCCCAGCGCGATGTTATTGCTCAATCAGGAAGATCTCACCAAGGAGACCGAGCAACAGAACTTGCCCGGCAGCACCGCCGAGTATCCCAACTGGCGCCGCAAGATGAGATGGACCCTGGAGCAGTTGCGGGAGTTGAAGGAGGCGCGCGATTTCGGCAGCATGTTCCGCCATCAATTGGAGCGAACCGGCAGAGCGAACTAGCGTAGAAACAGACACGGCTTCGCCCGAAGTCAGGATGCCCACGAGTTTTTCTATCGTTATGAGCTGTCCGATATGCCGCGAGCCTGGCAAGTCTTCAGCGGCTTAGCCCGCGCATAACTCATCTAACTGGCAGCAAAGGAAACTCTTAGCTTGCAGCGGCCGGGTAGCTCGCCGTCCGCAAGCGGCAGATTACGCTACGGAAAGGACGACGATGCAGAGCACGCACCGCGTGGTGATTGTTGGCGGAGGGTTCGGTGGACTATACGCCGCGCAGTCCTTGAAGAGGGCTCCGGTCGATGTGACCCTGGTGGATCGACGAAATTTTCATCTATTCCAGCCGTTGCTCTACCAAGTGGCGACCGGGTCGCTCTCGCCCGGCGATATAGCGGCGCCCATACGCAGTGTGCTCAGCGATCAGAAGAACACTCGGGTGCTGCTGGGAACCGTCAGTGACTTTGATCCGGCCGGTAGGCGCGTGCTTCTCGAAGAAGGCGAGGCCTTGGACTACGACTCGCTGATTGTCTCGGCTGGATCCCAGAGCACCTATTTCGGCCACGACGACTGGCGCGAGTTTGCGCCCAGCCTCAAAACAGTGGAGGAGGCGACCGCCATCCGGCACAAGATTCTATATGCCTTCGAGGCTGCCGAGCGGGAGGAGGATCCGGAGATTCGCCGGGCGTGGCTCACGTTCGTGATAGTGGGCGCGGGAGCGACCGGTGTTGAGTTGGCCGGGGCAATGGCCGAAATAGCCCACCACACCTTGAAGAGCGAATTCCGTCGTATTCGTCCCCAAGAGGCGAAGATCCTTATTCTGGACGGCTCATCGCGAGTGTTGCCGGTTTATCCGGAAGACCTCTCTCGAAAGGCCGAACACTCGCTGATCAAGCTCGGCGTTCGAGTCCGAGGCGGAGTACGCGTGATTGGCGTCGACCGGGACGGCGTGACCTTTCAAAGCAACGGCACGAGTGACAGAATTCGCACCAAAACAGTCCTATGGGCGGCGGGGGTCTCGGCTTCGCCACTGGGCAAGGTCCTAGCTGAACGCACAGGCACGGCGCTGGACAAATTGGGGCGTCTCAAGGTGAATCCTGATCTCACGCTCCCAGGCCATCCGGAGATTTTCGTGGTGGGAGA
>JBAUOG010000581.1:0-10998 GCA_049579625.1 Bryobacteraceae bacterium | reverse complement strand
ATTGACGTCGCGGGGACGCAGCAACGGGCGGTCCTGCTCCGGTACCTTTGTAGGAATAAGCATTTTATGAAGTTGACCAGACGCAAACTACTGTGGGGTGGGGCCGCATTCGGCCTGGCTTCGCGTCTGCCATTGAGGGCGGCCGACGAACCCGCGCCCTTGTTTGAAGAGATTCGGTCTTCGGCAAGCGGAATCGAATGGGTGCATGACAATGCCATGTCGGACAACCGTTACCTGCCCGAGACACTCGGACCGGGTTGCGCTTTTCTCGACTTTGACAACGACGGCTGGATGGATGTCTACCTGGTCAACAGCGGTCCCTGCGATTTCTGGAAGCCCTCGAAGCCGATTCGGAACGCTCTGTACAAGAATAACCGCGATGGCACGTTTACCGATGTAACCGAGAAAGCAGGCGTGGCCGGTGGCACCTTCGGTATGGGTGTGGCCGTTGGCGATTACGACAACGATGGCTGGCCGGATATCTTCGTGACTGCCTACGGCCGCTCGATCCTCTACAAGAACAACCGCGATGGCACCTTCACCGACGTGACGGACAAGGCTGGGCTGGCAATTCACGGGTGGACTACCAGCGCGGTGTGGTTTGATTACGATAACGACGGCAAACTCGACCTGTTTGTCTGCAGCTTTGTGGATTATGGCGCCGAGCATAAGTTCTCCTGTGGTGACAATAAGCTCGGGAGGCACTATTACTGCATTCCTCGAATCTTCAAGGGCACGGCCAGCTTCCTTTATCACAACAATGGAGATGGCACGTTCACCAATGTCACGGCGGGTACGGACATCGCCAAGTCGATGGGCAAGGCCCTGGGCGTGGTGGCGACTGACATCAACAACGACGGACGGATGGACCTGTTCGTCGCCAACGACACGGTGCAGAACTTCCTGTTCGTCAACCGTGGTCCCGACAAGGCAGGCAAGTGGCAATTCGAGGAAATCGCCTTGCAGGCTGAAGTGGGCTTCAGCGACAACGGGCAGCCGCGCTCCGGCATGGGCGTGGATGCGGCGGACCTGAATAATGATGGCTGGGAGGATCTGTTTGTCGCTAACGTCGATCAGGAAATGTACTCGGTCTATCAGAACAACAAGAACGAGAGTTTCCGGGACGTGGCGCACACCAACAACGTGGCCCAGGCCACTCGCCAGCTGAGCGGTTGGGGTCTGAAGTATTTCGACTACGACAACGACGGGGCGCTGGATTTGATCCTGGCCAACGGACATCCGGACGACATGATTGAGAACTATTCGCAGCAGGTGCGTTACCGCGAGCCTTTGTTGCTGTTTCACCAGGACGCCTCGGGGAAACTGCAGAACGTCAGTGATCAGGCAGGGCCGGTTTTCCAGAGGCTGTATCCCGCGCGCGGCCTGGCAGTGTGCGATTACAACAACGATGGCGCTCCGGATGTGTTAGTCATGAACAACGGCGGCTCTCCGGTGTTGCTGCGTAACCACGCCGCGAAGGGAAATAACTGGCTGGGAATCCGGTTAGAAGGGGTTACTTCGAATCGTGACGCTATCGGCACGCGGCTGATTTGGAAAGCTGGCGGAAAGACGTTTCGACGTTTGAAGAACAACGGCGGCAGCTACCTTTCGTCGCACGACCCGCGCGAGATTCTGGGCGCCGGCAAGGCCCAAAAGATCGATGAGTTAGAGATTCACTGGGCTGCCCCCAGTAAGCAAGTCGATAAGTTTACGAACCTCGAGCTGAACCGGTACATACGGATTGTGGAAGGGAAGGGTATTGTGTAATCCAGCATGCTGGAGCTTACTGTATACTCGCCTCTAAGATAAGGAGAGATGAAGCGATCACCAACAGTCCGCCTTTTGTTAGGACTCCTTGTCACGCTTCTGGCGGTCGCTGTCTTTTCCTGGTATGTGCTGGTGCAGTTAAACGGCCTGAAGCAGTTGCAGGCGGACACGATTGACCGAAACCGGCGCGACTCACTCCAGCTTCTGCGAGTCCAGAACGCGCTAAGCTCGCTGGGCCTCGCCGTGCACGACATGGTTTTGGGGGAAGAGCCATACGGTGTGCTCGCTTACAAAAACCAGTTTGAACGGATACGCACGGACCTGGACGATGCCATCCAGCGGGAAGCGCAGCTTTCGCCCGAAACGCGACTTCCGGAACAGCAGCAACGTCTTCAAACTTCTATCAAACAGTTCTGGCAGACGTCCGACCAGGTATTCCAGTTGGCCGCAAGTTCTCAGGAGAGAGCGGCCTTGGCGCTGGCCGGCACCCAGTTGCTCGCTCAACAAGCGAGTCTCGCGGCGCTCACGTCTCGGCTGCTGACCAAGAATAACGAAGCGGAAGAACAGGCGGCGGCCAAGGTTGCGGCCATTTATGCGGGCGTGGAGCGAAACGTCTACGCGTTTCTGACGGCCATGCTGGTGACCATCGTCGTTACCAGCCTCTATGTCATCTATTCCAATCGCCGGCTGTTTGAAAAGATCGAAACGATGTCCCGGCAACGCCGGGTTCTGGCGGCCAGGCTGATCGCAGTCCAGGAAGAGGTGCTGAAGTCCGTTTCCCGTGAGTTGCACGATGAATTCGGACAGATCCTCACTGCTGTCGGGGCCATGCTGGCCCGCGCCGAGCGCAAGGGATTGCCGCCGGACTCGCCTTTCCGCACTGAATTGAGCGAAGTGCGAGAAATTACGCAGGCTACGCTCGAGAAGATGCGCAGCCTCTCGCAGATGCTGCACCCCGCGGTACTCGACGACTATGGGCTGGTGAAGGCCCTGGAGTGGTATGTCGGGCTCTTCCAGAAGCAAACCGGCATCCAGGCGCAGGTCGAAGTGGTTGGTCCGCCCGTGCGGATAACGGGTCAGCCGGCGATTCATTGCTTCCGGATTGTCCAGGAGGCGTTGAATAATGCCGCGAAGCACTCCAAAACCAAGACCGCCGAGGTCACCACAACTTTTAATACCGATACGCTCATGATTAAAGTCCGCGATCATGGTATTGGTATTGTTCAGGATCAGAAGCCAAAGAGACCGGGCTTGGGGCTCATCGCGATGCAAGAGCGAGCGGAACTCATGGGTGGGACACTGAAGGTTCGGCCTGAACTGGATGGTGGAACAACAGTGACTCTAACAATTCCCCTATCACAACCTGACTCTTCGGGGGATACTGAACTAACGCCGCAGGAGGCGGCAAGTCCTCACACATGATCGACGAAATCACAGTTCTACTCGCGGATGACCACGCCTTGGTTCGTCGCGGGTTCCGCCGCATCCTCGAGGACGACGAGTTCATCAAGGTTGTCGGAGAAGCCAGCAATGGCATCGAGGCCATCGCCATGGCCCAGCAACTGAAGCCGCGGGTGGTGGTGATGGATCTTTCCATGCCCGAGTTGGACGGCGTACAGGCAACCCGGGAAATCGTGAAGAATGTCCAAGGTACAAGCATCCTGATCCTCAGCATGCATGCCGACGACAACTACGTGCGGAATGCCTTGGATGCAGGCGCGAAGGGTTACCTGCTGAAAAATGCGATCGACGTGGATTTAGTGGGCGCTATCAAGGCGGTGGCCCAGGGTCGACGCTACATCGGCTCGGGCCTGAAGTATGTGACGGGCGAACAGGACGATGAACTCGACCGGCTCACCGCGCGGGAAAAGCAGGTTTTGCAACTGATTGCGCAGGGCAAGTCGAACAAAGAGATCGCCGCGCTGTTGGAGCTGAGCGTCAATACAGTGTCGGTGCATCGCGCCAACCTCATGGAAAAGATGAACATCCACCGAACGGCGGAACTGGTGCTGTTCGCCATCCGTAAAGGACTGGTGGCGCCGCAATAGGGTGCCTTGTTGTTTCTGGCAGAGTTTTTGCGGCATGCGCTCATCCAATGTCTACGCGCTTCAGGAAAGGGTTGCGGACTGCCCCAATGTTCGCGAAGCCTACCGAGCCGCGACCGTAAGGGAGCGGTCACCCGGAATCCCACGAACTGTTCGGTTCCGGCTAGGCTGGACTAGGGTGAGACGGCTTCAAAGCGAACCATGAGGCGACGCGATTTCTTACGAGCCTCCGCTGGCGCCTCTCTTCTGGCCGGCCTGCAATGGCCCTCAGCACTTCAGGCGGGCGCGGCCGGCCCAGGTTTCCGCTTCACTGACGTGACGCGCACGTCCGGCTTGAACTTCCAGCACCACAGTGGCGCCTTCGGCAAGAAATACCTGCCGGAAACGCTCGGACCGGGCTGTGCCTTCCTGGACTACGATAACGACGGCTGGCAGGACATCCTGTTCATTGACGGCAGTTCCTGGCCGGGCCATGCCTTCGCTGCTCCCCACAGTGCGCTCCGCCTTTACCGCAACAATCGCAACGGTACGTTCACCGACGTCACGAAAGCTGCCGGGCTCGACATCGAAATGTACGGACTGGGGGTTGCCGTCGCCGACTATAACAACGACGGCTTTGTCGACCTGTACGTCACCGGCGTCGGTCAAAATCGGCTACTGCGGAATACGGGCCACGGAACATTTGTGGACGTCACCAAGCAAAGTGGCCTGAGCGACCGCCTGGGATTCTCCTCGTCCGCTCTCTGGTTCGACTACGACCGCGATGGACTGCTCGACCTGTTCGTCTGCAATTACGTGCGCTGGTCGCCCGAAGGGGACGTCTGGTGCAGCGCGGATGGCAAGCAGAAGTCCTACTGCACGCCTGAGGCGTATCATGGCACCACCTGCTGGCTCTTCCGCAATCGCGGGAACGGCACGTTCGAAGACGTGACGGCGCGGGCTGGGCTGTTCGACAACAGCTCGAAGTCGCTGGGCGTCGCGATGTTCGATGTAGACAACGATGGTTGGGTGGATTTGTTTGTCGCGAACGATACCCAGCCGAATAAGCTCTACCGCAACAAACGGGACGGCACGTTTCAGGAGATCGCGGTGCACGCGGGAGTCGCGTTCAGCGAAGACGGCAAGGCCAGGGGCGGCATGGGCGTGGATGTCGCCGACCTCGACAATACCGGCTCTGCGAGCGTGGTGGTGACAAACTTCGAGCGCGAGATGTTAGCGCTCTACAAGAGTTCAGGCGATGGGCTGTTCACCGACTTGGCTCCGGGCAATAACCTGGGGCGCGTGACGCGTAAAACCTTAGGCTTCGGCTGCTTCTTCTTCGATGCCAACCTGGACGGTTATCTGGACCTGCTGGTCGTCAACGGGCATATCGACGACATGATGCAGAAAGTCACCGATACGCCCTACGCGCAGCCGCCGCAGTTGTTCTTGAACAGCGGTGGAGGCCAGATGGAAGAAGTTGCCGACGAAGTGGGCGGAGGGTTCGCCAACCCGAAGATCGGCCGCGGCGCCGCATTCGGCGACTTTGATCACGATGGCGACCTGGATGTTCTGATGACGACCAATAACGGGCCGGCATATCTTTACCGGAACGAAGTACTGAATGGCAACCACAGCCTGCGCGTCCGGCTCGCCGGAACCAAATCGAACCGCAGCGCCATTGGCGCGAAAGTGAGAATTTGGTACGCCGACCGCCGGGAATCGCGGATGGTCAAGAGTGGCTCGAGCTATTTATCGCAATCCGAACTGCCGGTCACGTTTGGTACCGCCCGTATTGACCGAGTGGATCGGGTTGTCGTGGATTGGCCAAGCGGACTTGTCGAAGAATTCAAGAACATCAAGTCAGGCCGGGCCTATGTGATCACGGAGCAACAGGGGATTAAGGAAGGCTACTAGGCGCGGTCTGCCGGCTCCGTCACCTTGTTTCGGAGTAGCGTTTCAGGATCACGGGGAGGTTCTGCGAAAAGGCCGAGCGGGCCATCACCATGTCACAGCCCTTGTCCTGGGCAGCCTGTTTCAATTCGGCCTGCACATGCGACACATACCCAAGCAGGTTGATCTTCCTCGTCGTAACATCCGCCTTGAGCCGATCGATGACCTGGAGTGTATCGATATTGTTCGAGTTGAGATCCAGGATGATGACCGCTGGATCCAACTGGGCCTGGGCCAAGGCGTCTTCTTCGGTCTTCACGAAGATTGTCTCCAGACCCACCCGCTTTGCGGCTTCCTGAATCTTCACGATGAACATCAGGTCGCTTAATATCGCGACGACTTTTTTCTTTTGGACTGCCATTTTTCTCGATCGCGCACCAGCGCCCGGATGTGGGCGTTAACCGACGGACTACGGCGAACGTCGCCATGACCCGAAGGGGAGCCCTGCTTGGAACTCTGGTACGTCAAATTTCTAAATTAGTCCAGCACTTGCAAGAGCGGACGCTCCGCCGAGGTTACTGGATGTAGGTCGGACATCTCAAGTGTAGCCTACCCTCTTCCGGGACTGGAAAAAGGAGCCACCAAATGACGCCGGAATTCATCAAACCGTGAGTTTTGAGCGATACTGTGGAAACTATGGCCGACGCTAATCCGTTCCAAGATGCCCTGCGCTTCGAGCGCCGCGTTCCTGCCTGCGCAATCGTGATTTTTGGCGCGAACGGCGATTTAACCAAGAGAAAGCTGCTGCCGGCGCTGTACCGCTTGGCGTATGAGCGGCGCATCCCACAGACCTTTGCGGTCATCGGGAATTCCCGGACAGCGATGTCCGACGACGACTTCCGCGAGAAAATGAAGGAGTCCGTCCAAAAGTTTCTCGAGGACTCACCCTTCGACGAATCCATTTGGGAAAGCTTCGCCAAGGGGCTTTATTATGTCGCCGGTGATTTGCAGGATCCGCAATGTTACCAGTCCATTGCCAATGTGCTGTGCGAAGTTGAGCAGCGGCATCAAACCGCCGGCAACGCCCTGTTCTATCTCTCTACCCAGCCCAGCTACTACGCCTCGGTTGTAAAGCAGCTAGGCGGGGCCAATCTCCACCACGGCAAAGGCTGGCGCCGGGTCATCATCGAGAAGCCGTTTGGCCACGACTTGGCCAGCGCGCGCGAACTGAACCAGGAGATCAGCGAGGTCTTCCAGGAGCCGCAGATCTACCGCATCGACCACTACCTCGGCAAGGAGACGGTCCAAAACATTCTGGCCTTTCGCTTCGGGAATGGAATCTTCGAGCCACTCTGGAACCGCCGCTACATCAACCATGTTCAGATCTCGGCGGCAGAGTCAATCGGTGTGGAGGGTCGAGGCGCCTATTACCAGGAGGCCGGTGCGCTCCGTGACATGATCCAGAACCATCTCCTGCAAGTCATGGCCACAGTCGCCATGGAGCCGCCCAGCACATATGATGCGGACAACGTCCGGGACGAGCGGGCCAAGTTGCTGCGTTCCGTTCGCGTCATCGGACACGAGGATGTTCCGAAGTTCGCCGTGGCCGGACAGTATGGTCCGGCGCGAGTCGGCGGCGCCGAACTGCCTGGCTTCCGGCAGGAGCCGGGTGTTAAGCCCGACGCCCAGACCGACACCTACGCCGCAGGCACGTTCTTTATCGACAATTGGCGCTGGGCAGATATCCCTTTCTACATCCGCACCGGAAAACGCATGCCGAAGCGTGTCACTGACATTGCTATTCAGTTCAACGCGCCTCCGCTGGCCCTGTTCAAGCAGGACACCAAGTCGGGGTTGATGGCTCCGCGGCCCAATCTGCTGATTTTGCGCATTCAGCCCGAAGAAGGAATCTCGCTGCGTTTTCTTTCCAAGAGCCCCGGCAGCGGCATGAAGGTGCGTCCGGTCTCCATGGACTTCAACTATGGATCGAGTTTCGGCGAGCGGTCTCCCACCGCCTACGAGACACTGTTGGTAGACGCCCTGACGGGGGATGCTACGCTCTATACGCGGCAGGATATGGTGGAAGCGAACTGGCAGGTCGTGCAGCCCATTCTGGACGTTTGGGCGAATCAAAAGTTTGAGTTTCCCAACTACGATGCCGGCACCTGGGGGCCCAAGGCGTCCGACGAAATGCTGGCGCGCCAAGGCCATGTTTGGAGGGTGCCATGAGTGCAGTGATCAACGCGGTTCTTCCCGAGAAGATTCTCAAGGATCTGAGCCAGCTTTGGACTTCGCTCGGTGAGGACGAAAAAAAGCAAGGTCAACCCACCGTTTTACGCGCTTGCGCCATGACCCTGATCGTGGTGACCGACGACGAGGATGAAGATTCGTTGGCAGCCTCTCAGACCTTGATCGATCTGATGCACACTCATCCCAGCCGGGCCATCGTCATTCGCGTGGCTGGCGCGCCCGAAAGCGGGATTACGGCCCAGGTTCTAGCGCAATGCTGGAAGCCCTTTGGCAAGGCCCAGCAGATCTGCTCCGAGCAGATTGAGATTCAGGCAACGCCCGATCGCTGGCCCGACGTTAGGCCCATCATTCTGGGCATCATGGTGCCGGACCTGCCGGTTGTGGTTTGGTGCCGTCAGAAGTCGGCCCTGCGGCGCGACGGGAAGGCGACGCAACACGATGGCCTGGAGTCGCTCTTCGCGCTGGCAACCAAGGTCATTGTGGACACACGCAGTCCGAACCCTCCCGAAGCTATTGAAGCCCTTCGGTCTTGGAAAAATGGTAGCCGCGTCGTGGCGGACTTGCAATGGACGCGGCTGACGCCGTGGCGCGAAGCCATCTCCGGCGCCTTTGACGATCCTCAGCTGCTGGCCCAACGGAACAGCTTTCAGACCATCGAGATTGTTCATTCTGAGCCGAGTCCGCCTTCGTCCGCGCTTTATCTCGCCGGCTGGCTGCGCCAGAGCTTGAGCGCATCCGTTTCCTTTGTGCAGCGAACCGGCTTCGGAACGGGGCTGCAGCGCGTCGCGATCCTTGGCCCAAGCGTTAACATCGAACTGGAGCGCGTCGGGCCGACCTGTGCGGAGTTGCGGGCAGGCAGCCTTAGGCAAACTTTCGCGCTGACTACGTTCTCTCTTTACACAGCCATGAACGAAGAGTTGAACATTCTCGGGCCCGACGAACAGTTTCGTTCCGCATTCGCGCAGGCACAAGCCTTTCTTCCCGGCGCAAGCCGTTAAGCTCAAGTGTGGCCGGCCCCCTAGTGAGACACACGCGTTGGCGCCTCCTGGTGGCCGTGGCGATAGCGTTCTGGTGCGGATGCTCCCAGCCCGTTCCTGCCGTCAAGCCGGCCCAAGCTATGCCCGATCCGGCTGCGGCTCGGCCTGTGAACCGGCTGCTGTTTGGCGGCGACGTCATGCTGTGTCGAGACGTCGGTCGCCGCATCCGCGAGACCAAGGATCCAGCCCATCCCTTCGTGAAGATTGCTCCTTTCCTTGCTTCAGCCGACTTGACGTTTGTGAATCTCGAATCCCCCTTCGCCGACAAAGGACCACGCGGCGAAGAGGGGCTCGTCTTCCGGGCGCGGCCTGAGACGATCAACGGCCTGGTGCTGGCCGGCGTGGATGTGGCCAGTACCGCCAATAACCACACCCGGGACTGTGGTGACCACGGCGTCGCCTACACGATCGCGTGGCTACGGCAACATCAGATCGAGCCCGTTGGTACCGGAGAAACCCCCGAGCAGGCGCATGCCGGCGTGGTGTTGGAACGGCATGGCGTTCGCTTCGGCTTTCTTGCCTACACCTTCGACCAGAGCAACGGCAACTGGCACGATATCGATTGGCGCGTGGCCCTGCTCGATATCCCAACGATGCAAGCCGACGTGGCGGCGCTGTTGAAGAGGTCCGACGTCGTGATTGTCTCGATGCACAATGGCTGGGAATACCAACCGAAACCCAACCCGGCACAAGTGGGGTTCGCCCATGCCGCCATTGACGCCGGCGCAACCTTGGTAATCGGTCACCATCCACACGTCATCCAGCCCATGGAGCACTACGGGCGCGGGGTGATCTTCTACTCACTCGGCAATCTCGTCTTTGATCAATTCCAACGAGTCGAGACCCAGCATGGCGAGCTTGCTGAGGTCGTATTCGCCGGCAAGGACATAACCCGGGCCGGCTCGATTCCCATCCGCGTTACGCCAGATGGACCCGAACTGGAACCGCCCCGAGTTGTGCCTCCAGCCACGCCAGTCAAAAGCAAAAAGCCGGTTACTCCTCCGGAGGAGCAACCGGCTGTGCCGGCACGGACCCAGCAAGATTAGTTCAGGAGGTGTTTGCGTTTCCGGATCAGATGGCTCAAGCCGAGGAGACCGCTTCCCATGAGCCAGAGGGTTGATCCCTCCGGGGTGGGGGATTGATCGCCGCCGCCGTCGCCGCCACCTTGAACTGGCTGCTCGGGGAGTTGGGCCGGGTCTGCTGTCCCCCACGACAAGTCCCAAAGACTCGTCCCGCTGACGGACGAATCAATCTCCACAGCGATGATCTGGAGAGGCGACGTAAATGTGACGGAGTCTTGCCCCGACCCAAAGCTGAGGGGGCCAGTTGTTACCGTGCTGCCATCCGATAGCGTGACCGTCACGGAGGGAGTCCCTATCAGCCCAAGTTCAAGCCCCGTAAGAGCGGGCCAACTTGGCATTGTGATAACGATCGGAACCGCGGTGCCACCAGTGTCCGCATACCCGTACGGTGAATTAACCGAACCAGTGTAGCCCGTGATGTCAAAGGTTTGGCTACCCGCTGTGAAGGACGGGGTGCCATAGAATCCGGTGGGTTCACCCCCGAACGTGGCAAGAGTGGCCGCCCACCCGGCGTACACTGACGTGGTTTGACCGAATGAATACCCGACGTTATCCAAACCGTTGCTGCTGGTGAGCGCCGAAGCCGCGACGGGTCCCGCAAACCAGAGAATTCCGAGCGACAGAACAAGAATAGAGAACTGCTTCCGAAGCATTGACCACTACCTCCAAGTATTTGGTTGAACAGCTATGAAGTGCTGGAGGTAATGGAAAGTTCTGGATCAGATGTCTCCGTTGGCCATTACTACTCAGTGCGGGGGATCGGCCTAATGGAAAGATAGGAGACGCTCAACATAGAAGAGGGAATTCCCTAGAGCCGCTCCTCCTCCCGACCAGCCAGCAGCACCACCGAGCGTGGCCCTACCGTTACATCCTGCTGGTTCTCGAGCACCACCTCGTGGCCAGGTTCTTGTATATCGTCCGGCGACGGCCGGCTTGTGTCGATTG
>JBAUOG010000580.1:0-2884 GCA_049579625.1 Bryobacteraceae bacterium | reverse complement strand
GAGCCCGCCTCATTGCGACGGTTCAGAACGGCGACGGGGGCGACTATCTGCACTTCCTGAAGATCGGTGATGGACAGTGGCAACAGCTGGCAGGCTATTCAGACCAGATCAGCCGAGCGCGTTTCGGAGTGGACAGTTCTCTGTATCTGCTTTCGCACCGTGACGCGCCGATGGGCAAGCTATTGCGGCTTTCGGCTTCTGAAACATCGGCCGCTCAAGCAACGGTCGTTGTTCCGGAATCAGGCGTCAGCATTGAGAACTACCTGCCATCGGGCGATCGGCTCTACGTGGCCGACCTTGACGGCGGCCCTTCGCAGGTGCGAGTCTTCAGTGTCGATGGGAAGCCGCTAGGCAAGGTGCCGCTCGGTGGGATTCTTTCGGTCGACGAAGTGGTCCTTTGGGGCAAGCACGACCTTCTTTACAACTCAACGGGCTTCATTCAGCCACCCAGTTGGTCCATCTTCACGGCCGATACCCAAAAGGTCTCACCAGCAGCGGCGTTGTCGAAGCCTTTCCCCGTTTCCTTCGAAGACGCCGAAGTGGTCCGCGATTTTGCGGTTTCCAAAGACGGCACCAGAATACCGATCAATATCATTCGGAAGAAGGGCATTGCACTGAACGGCGAGAACCCGGTTCTGCTGAGCGGATACGGGGGCTTTAACATCAGCGTGTCGCCCATTTACGTCCCAACCACGCGGGTGCTGCTGGATCACGGATTTGCCTGGGCGGTTGCCAACTTGCGCGGCGGTGGAGAGTACGGCGAGAAGTGGCATCTGGCCGGCAACCTGACTCGTAAACAAAACGTCTTTGACGATTTCTATGCCTGCGCCCAATACCTGGTTGCGCACCGGTACACATCGTCTGAGCATTTGGGCATCGAGGGCGGCAGTAATGGCGGGCTGCTGATGGGTGCAGCTTTGACGCAACATCCTGAGATGTATAGCGTGGTGCTGGCCTCCGTGGGTATCTACGACATGCTGCGCGTGGAGCTCTCGCCCAACGGCGCCTTCAACGTGACCGAATTCGGCACTGTGAAGGAAGCAGACCAGTTCAAAGCAATGTATGCCTACTCGCCTTATCATCACGTGAAAGCCGATGCGACCTATCCGGCGGCTATCTTTCTGACGGGCGACAACGACCCGCGAGTGGATCCGGCCAACTCCCGGAAGATGGTCGCGCGACTGCAGGCGGCGGGTCACTCGAAAGGCCCAATCCTGTTGCGGACCTCGAGCAATACCGGGCATGGCGTCGGCTCGTCATTGAGTGAGCAGATCTCGCAAATCACCGATGCCTTCTCGTTCCTGTTCGAGCAACTAGGGGTGAAGTGATCGCAGTGGCATGATAAGCGTGTGTCGTTTGAACAGCCGCTGAGTCAAGTCCTGCCCGCCGACCTTCCCCATCGCGACGACCTGATCGCAAAAGGCGCCCGTCACCTGGAATTGGTTGTGGAGGCGAACAAGATCATGAACCTGACGCGCATCGTGGATCCGCACGAGGCGGCGGTGAAGCATGTACTGGATTCGGTGACGCCGTGGCGGCGGTTGGCCGGCGTGAAGACCGTCCTCGATGCCGGTACGGGAGCTGGATTCCCGGGCATCCCGCTGGCCATTGTGCTGCCGCAGGTTCACTTCGTGCTCAGCGAATCCATCCAGAAGAAGGCGCGCTTTGTGTCGTCGGTCGTCGAGACGTTGGGGCTCGCCAACGTGACAGTGACCGCCGAGCGGGCTGAATCGTTCCTCGGCAAGAAGCACGCGCAGATTGTCTTGGCCCGCGCGGTGGCGCCGATCGCGAAGGCCCTGGAACTGTTCGCACCCGCCATCAAGAAGGGGACGCTGTTGTTGCTCTATAAAGGTCCGGACGTGACTGTGGAGATAGAAGAAGCCCAGCCACTCTTGAAGCGAGCCAAAGTCTCAGCCCGAATTGTGGAGCGATACGAGCTGCCGAATGAGATGGGTGCAAGGACGCTGGTGGAGTTGTCGGCACTTCGGTAGTCTACCCACCGATTTGGCTCCGGCGGATCCTTTTTTTCTTTTACAACCTGTTTACCAAAACCTGACCACTGCATTCGTGCTTCTCTTTATAACGAAAGAGTGAGCAAGAGAATCATTTCCATAGTCGTTGCATCGGGCTTGAGCGGTGCGGTCATCGTCCATGGGGTGCGGCAATGAGGTTGGCAACTGTTAAGAAGTGGCTTCTTGGCGCGGTGGCTTTCACAGGCATACTTTTTGGAGCGACACTGCTGTCGCCGGCGCCGCCGCTCAGCCGGGTCTCCCGCTTTGATCCCGACCCCAGCGTTGACGCGATTCTCCACAGGTCGTGTGCGGACTGCCATTCTCAGGAGACCCGCTGGCCCTGGTATAGCCGCCTGCCTATAGCATCGTCGGTAATTCAGGAAGACGTACAGGAAGGGCGCTCGCGCTTAGATCTTTCGAGCCAAGCGCCGCTGTCGGCCAGTCAAAAGGAAGAACTCCTGGATGCCATCGTTGCCGGCTCGATGCCGCCGCGCAACTACTTGCGATTGCATCCTGGAGCGAAGTTGTCGAAAGAAGAGCTTAAGCGGCTCGAGGCTTGGAAGGTCTCGGCGGCCTCCGCAACCGACCAGAGCGCCTTGAAGCAGCCGCAGAGAGAAGGCCGGCACACCGTGAGGTAGGGCCGGGTCAGGCGGTCACTTCGCGTCCGGGAAGCGAGCAGACGATGTACGAGCCAGTTTGGTGAAGAAGAACGATTGCGCCGAGCCGTAGTATTGGCTGCGGATGAGGTCGGCGGAGGACGGAAGAGGGCCGCCATTGAAAGGGAGCTGAGGTATGGTCCAATCTCTTGATCCACCCGCGAAGTATCTGGAGCCGAGGTGCGTGGTGGCAACACTATGGGTGAGTGTATCCGC
>JBAUOG010000579.1:0-1590 GCA_049579625.1 Bryobacteraceae bacterium | reverse complement strand
GAAAGTGGCGGACTGGTGGCGGCTTCGCTCCCGATCTCTTTGAAGACCTGAAAGCTCGACCAGAGGTCGTTCGCGAACTGGCACACGAAATACTGGCCGCGCATTTTCCGGATTCTCTGCACGAAAGCATCGCGCGCGCAGTCGGCCTCGATCTAGAAGGAACAGCGAGGAGCGTCAAACGCGATAGCGCGTTCCGTGGCGAAGTTGTCTCCATCTGGGGCCATCAATGCGCATTTTGCGGCTTTAGCATCAAGCTCGACAGCGCCGACCTGGCGATAGAGGCCGCTCATATCCGCTGGGTTCAGTTCGGTGGCCCCGATGCAATCAATAACGGGTTAGCTTGCTGCAGCATTCACCACCAAGCGTTCGACCGTGGAGCAATCTCTCTTTCCGAGGAACTTCGCATTCTCGTCTCGTCGAGACTCTATGGCGGAGGGGGCCTGGAATCTATGTTCCTGGCGCTGAACGGCACCCCACTTCGCTCACCTAGCCGCAAGGAAGCTACTCCCAAAAAGGATTTCGTAAGCTGGCACCGCAAAGAGGTATTCCGTGGAGAAGCGCGCGATTAGAGCTAAGCGGAACCTCAAATCGATTGCACGTCAGGCGTGTCTTTCGCCAGCAGGCCGTCGCGATGCACGAAGTGGTTATGACACTTCGCACACTTGCCGACGGAGCCGGGTTCGCCCGCTGGCCGCAGAGCGCCGCAATATGGGCAGTTCCCGACATAGATTGGTCCGTGATAGAACAAGAAGCCTAACATTCCCGCCGAGGCGATCATGATGAGTGCGCCAACGATCCATCCGACATACGGGATCAACACGAATATGGTGAACCCAAAGAAAAAGCAGAAGAGCGCCATGCCCGAAGCCGCGCCACCCCGCATGTGAAATGGAGCTTTTGCAACAGTGGAATCTATAGCCATGATGCTTTGCCTCCTTGTTGCCGATCGCCCTTAACGGGCCCAAATGTCAGCATGAGGACAACTCGTGACCGCCGGGGAGTGACCCCAACGGCTTGAAGTTGAACCTCGTCAGTGGCAGAGTATCAAAGGCCTAACGTTCTGTACATAACGTGTTTATGGTGTGCCACGCTCAGGACTTTCAGGCCCCTGGCGAGAGATTGTGCACAGGTCTCTTAATGGACCGCGCTTACTGAGCAGGGGCTGGGTCCTGCGAAGGCTTGCTGGCATGCCGCGTGCGGGTCCACGCCCAAGCGAACTGACGGCGCTGGCATGTGAAAACAACGGATGGGTCGGGCCGTAAACAGCCAAAGCGGTAGTTCGTACAAGCGCCAAGCTCGCCGCACCGATCGCCGGCGAGGGCGAATTCACTGCACCCAATGCGACACAACAGCAGCCCACTTACATCATCTCTGTGGGAGCCTCAGCAGGAGCCAGCCTTGCTGCGTGTTCGCCTTTCATGCCCCATCTTACAAGTGCAGTTAACTGGTTTGTTCTGTGTAAGTTGTTGGAGGCGCGGGGCGGGATCGAACCGCCGAATAAAGGTTTTGCAGACCTCTGCCTTACCGCTTGGCTACCGCGCCGATAGCGGGGTTGGTGTTACAAGGCAAACATACCGCGATGGGAGCGTC
>JBAUOG010000578.1:0-3789 GCA_049579625.1 Bryobacteraceae bacterium | reverse complement strand
GTATAGAACTCATAGGCGCGAACAGGATATCAAAACCGGCGTGAAAGTCAAGGTTTTTGTCTTTTGTGTCGCCGCAAAATGATAATGTCCTAATCGTGCAAAGTAGAAATGTCCTATTGACGGGGTCAGGCTCGGGGAGTGGAATCAGGAACACTTCTCATGACCCAACAGGACCGCGACCGTCTGGTCGCACTCAAGAAAGCCAAGAAGCGGCTGATCACTCAACGGGAGGCAGCCGCCGACGTAGGCCAGAGCGAGCGGCACATTCGAAGGCTGCTGGTGAGGCTCAAGAGCGTGGGCGATCGGGCGGTGGTGCACCAGCTGCGGGGACGACCTTCGAATCGCCAGGTCTGGGGCAGGAGGTATACCGCGGCTTTGGCCCTACGCTGGCCAGCGAGTACCTGAGCAAACATCACGGCATCGACGTGAGCCGAGAGACGGTGCGGGGCTGGATGATCGAGGCCAAGCTGTGGCGGGCCAAGAAACAGCGCATCGAGAAGATCCACCAATGGCGCCCGCGGCGGTCCCGACGGGGCGAACTGGTGCAGTGGGACACCAGCGATCACGAATGACTGGAGCAGCGCGGGCCGAAGCTGTACCTGATCAGCATGATCGACGACGCGACCAGCCACATTCATGCGCGGTTTGTGTTGCACGATTCGACCGAAGAGAACATGCGCTTGTTGTGGAGCTATCTGGAACAGAACGGCCGGCCGTTGAGCTTCTACACCGACAAGGCCAGCCTGTTTTCGAACGCGCCCAAGACGATGCGCGATCAAGCCCGTGCGGGAAAGGATCGACAGGAAATGCCGCCCACGCAGATCGGACGAGCGCTGCAGGAACTGGGGATCGTCTGGATCGCGGCGCATTCGCTGCCGGCATCGCTGAGCTACGTGGAGACCCGGCAAGTAGTCAACGACTACACGATCCGATTCGACAACAAGACCTATCAGATTGCGCGGGCCGACATCCGAGCCGGCTTGCGCGGAGCCAACGTGAGGGTGGAAGTTCGTCTCGACGGATCGTTGGCGGTGCGTTTTCGGAGCCACTATCTGGCCGTCACCGAATGTTTGCCGCGTCCCAAAGTTCCGGCTGTGCGCTCGCCTCGCAAACCGGTTACACCACGCACGAAAAGTCAGTGGATGAAGAACTTTCATTTGACCAGCGCGAAAAAGGCCGCTCGCTCCGTCATCCCAGAACCTTCTCCGGCGCCAGCCTCAAAACCAATACGGTAGGCCCGGCAAGAACGGCCTGGCCATCGTCGCGCTTACTGTATCCGAAGACCGCTGCTCAGAAGCTTCACCAAAGCAGTTTTCCGAAAAACCAAAACCCCCAGAACGGGCAACATAGGGCCCGGTTTGACGGGGGGTATGGCGCCGTCTGCTTCGGAGTTAGCCCCGTCACAGCGGTCTTCGGATCTGCTCCAGGGAGCGCGACTTCCCCGAAACATCAGCTTCAACTTAAACCCACTCCCCGAAATCCAACTCCCAAACCGGACATTTCTACTTTGCAGAGATTAGGACATTTCTACTTTGCGTTGACAGGTTTTTGTCTTTTGCGTGTCTTTTGCGTGTCTTTTGCGGCCAACTGGCATAGTACGTAAGAGACGATCTGTAACCCTGCGTGTGAAGCTTAAGCTTGTTCTCTTACAGATCGCGAAATTGCAAGCTCAAAAGACGCGTGCCAGCTTGCTGGACGGCGGCGGCTCCCACAAAACCGGGCTCGACTGTCAGATGGAATAACGTCCAGTTTTCACTGCTGCCGTGATCCAAGTGCACAAGCCGAGCGGGCTCGTCCAGTGAGACGGTAAAGTAATCCAGACCGCAGCCGATTCCCTCACCCGTGGCTTTGAGAAAAGCTTCCTTGCGCGTCCAGCCGCGAAAGAACGCCGCGTCCCTCTCTTCGTCCGGCAACACCGCTAGAGCCTGTTGTTCAGCAATGGAGAAATAGCGTTTGGATATCTCTGCCACGTCCGGCAGGCGACGAATATACTCCAAGTCGACGCCGACCGCCGCCGTCAGACTAAAGGCAAAAAGCGCCAGGCCGTCGGCGTGGGAAACGTTAAATTGCAGCCCGTCCACCATCGGCTTTCCCAGCACACCAAGGGTGATCTCGACCTCGCTCGGGGCGATCTCCAGATAGTTACCGAGCAAACTCCGCAGAATAGTCCGCGCGGCGGCGAAGCGCTGCCGGTGAATCTCCGAGTGGAAGCCGCCAACTCGCTGCACCTCGCCGGCCGAAAGAATCGGTTCGCGGGGCGTTAGCCGGGCGGACCAAACGTGCAACTCACCAGGTTCCAACGCGGGAAACATTCCATTCGATAATAACAACGCTTTCGGCTATCTAACACAGTCTAGAACCGCAGTAAGACTCGTAAGTGCCATGCCGGCGTCTTACTCTCCTGCGCCCGACCCTGATCGTTGAGCCCAGAATGGAATCCGATGCATCTCGGGTCGACTGATCGCCTCACAAATCGCAGCCGCGTCCCGGGCGTCGTTGTCGTTTTGCGCCGTCGATGGCTTTTCCTGGCCCTAAGGGTAAAACTTTCCAATGGAGCCCCGTATATCAGTATTCACTGAAGCGAGATTAACCTTATCATTTGATCCGCCCAGGCTTACGGCTCCTTTTGCGATCAGCCTTGCTCCGAAATAAGCATTGACCTCGGTAAGCGCGAAGTTGACCGTCGCGCCGCTTACGCTAACTGATATTGTTGCCAGCTTCTGACTGCCTGACCAGTAAGTGACATCGTCCATCGCAGGAGAGGCGCCTCCCCGCCAGATCCGCTGCCCATTTGCGTCAAAGGCGGATTGAGGAGTCGCGGAACCGGCCGTCCCTGGTCGCAACAATCGGTTTTCAATGTCATAACGTAGTTCACGCCTAGATTGCCGTTGAAGTCCGCCGCATCGCCGGTCTGCCGGTTGGTGCCGACGTTGTAGACCACGTGCATCGATGGTGCCGACCCTAGAATTGCATTCTGGTCTGTCAAATTTCCAAACCCATCGTAATTGTAAGTCTGTCCCCACTGGGTGACGCTGGGGTTCGGCGCGGTCTGTGTCGTAGCCAACCGATTCAGAATGTCGTATGCGTAGAGCAGGTCGGGTCTCCGCTCTGTTTACTTTGACTTTCGTATACACGGCGATAACTGTTATTCGCGCGCGTAAGGAATCGGAATGCTGGTAGTCTTGGCCCTAAGTCGGGCTGATCGGTAGCACGAGACGGGGGTGAATACCACGTCCACCTCGTACCGGACGCGATCATGTCGCCTCAAGAACAGCCAAATAGCAAAGCAAGAACCGCAACCAAATATGCACATCAGCCCAAACGGGGGATTTGATTTGAGTGCTGTGGCGGATTTGGCAGATCCGGCTCATCCACCTTATAATACAATTCTTACCGGATCGATACGTAGTTCGTACTGAAGCTTTCGGATGGACGCCGATGGTAGGCATTACATTCCACATCGAATCAACAACGTGTTGAAACTTGAGGTGAACTACAGCTACAAAAATGACTATATGACGTTTTTTGCAGTGTAGATTATACTGTCCAACCGTTTAATAACACGTGATTTATGATGCCGGTAAGTCGCGCCTACCCCATGCCTTGGGCGCTTGGGGTCGGACGTTCAAATCGCCCCGACCCGACCAAAGAAAACTAAGCCTTTTATTGTCTCCGACTGGGAGGGTTAAAACCCTCGCCTTTAGGCGACGGCTTTTAGCGCGTGCGCGCCAGGTAAACTTCGGGGATGACGGAATACCGGCGTGGCGCGCACACTGTATTTGAAATCCA